>DDIP01000070.1 GCA_002338605.1 Proteobacteria bacterium UBA1847
AGCTCGGGTGTGTGCAACTCGGCAGCGATGTCATTCCCGCGGCGTCGCTGGCGCAGACCGTAATGGTCTGCACGCCATTGCTGAAATACGTACCGTAAGCGACCAGCACTCCCGTGCCGTCAGCCGACTGAACGAATGTCGGTTCTCCCGGCGCCGGCGAATCACCGGGCGGTAGCGCAGTGCCGCTGATCACGCCCGCAGCCGAGCTCCACTGGATGCCGTACACATGCCGGTCTGTCAGGTCGACGTCCGTGATCAGCGCTTCGAGTTTTAATTCGAAACCGGCGCCGTACGCGTCCTCCATTCTGCCGATCGTGATGATCGGCGCGTCGTTGACCGGTGCAACATCGATGCGTGCAATCGTAGCGTCCGCGGCCATTCCATCGCTGACACTGAACGTGAACCGATCCTCACCGAAGAAGTCCGGGTCCGGCGTGTAAGTGAAGTCCGGACCCGTTCCCGTAATCATGCCGTGTTCGGGCTGCTCTTCGATCGAGTACGTAAGAATGGGCTGATCGTCCGCATCGGGGTCGAACGCCACAATGGTGAAATCGAGTGGAACATCTTCGTCCGTTGTAAACACCTGATCCTCGGTTGCGATCGGCGCACGAAAGTTACGCGTAACCGACACCGACACATCGGCCACATTACTTTTGGCCAAACCATCCGAGACGGCGAAAGAAAACGTATCGTTACCCGTGAACCCGTCATCAGACTGATAGGTGACGCGCGCCGTTTGCGTTGACTGCAACGTATCGTCGTCAAAGTCTGTGATCGGTGTCGTTTCGAATACGTGCAGAAGATCGCGCTCGCGATCGAGGACATAGAAAAACTGCAGATTGACCGACACGTCTTCGGGCTTGCCAAAGTCGCCGAGGACGAAGCAACTCCCGTTGCACTCCGAGACCGCCTCGCCGGCGAAAAAGCCTTCCGGCGTGAAACGCTGTACGCGGAAGTTCTCATGGTCAGTCACGTAGAGCACGTCATTGGCGTCGATTGCTATCCCCTGCGGTTGGTCGAACTGACCCGGTTCCGCTCCCGCGGTTACGAATATGCTGTTGGCAACCGCCAGCCCGCAGGTCGCAGCCGTGCAGCTGTAGCCGTAACTGCGTTCACCAATTTCGTCGCAAGCGCGCGCTTCTGTCAGGTTGGTCGCGCAGCGACCCATCCAGCCGAAGAACTCGCCGGCAGTGAAGGAGACGCTGCCATCTTCCTGTCGGTCGATCGTACTGGTGCCGAATTTGTAAATCCGGTTCAGGCCAAATTCCGACAGATACAGATTGCCTTCACTATCGATTGCCAGGTCCTTGCGATTCGGTCCGCTGGAATCCAGCTCGCCAGGGTCGGCGACCCGGCCCAGGTACGCCGGTCGGTTACTGCTGTCGACGTCCTGCAGGTCGTAGGCTATCAATGACAAGGCGCCATCAGTCGCGTACATCACGCCGTTGTCGGCATCGACCACGACACTTGTCGGATCATCGATGAGCCTGTCTTCAGCTTCAGGGGTCAAATTCGTTTCAAGGTCATAAATGCTGCAGCTCGCGCTGTCCAGTACCGGGCTGCAACCGACAACGTGACCGAACGTACTGCCTGCTTGGGGAACGATGTAGTAGATAAACCCGGCCGCGTCGATTGACAGTGCATCGGGTCGAACCGAATCGGAAAGCTGCAGATGGCGGTCGTACTCGAGTTCACCGTCAGAGTTTTTCACAAAACGAGAAATTCGCGGCTTCGACTCGATGTTCGCGCTAATGCTGTTGCAGACGTAGAAGTTGTCGCTAACGTAGGCAATGCCCTCGTCGTTGACCGTGATGTAGCGCGGGTCATTGACGAAGTCGACCGGTGGAATGTAGTTGTCCCGATCGGCGAAGCACTCGTCATCCAGCAAGGATCTTAATTCTGCTCGTGGCAGGCCGAACGCGTTCTCGACACGGTGGTCTTCGATGAAAAACGGGAATAGCGGTGCCACGAAAAAACCATTTGCAGGCTGTTCCGTGATCGCAAATGCGAGTTGATCGAAGCGACCCGACAAGAGATCAGGGTCGGAGCCGGTCAGTTCGATTTCGATCGGTTCGAAAGTTCTTGACGCTACACTTTGAGAAACGGCCTGCGGGGCAGTATTCGTACCTGGCGCCTTGAGGGTTATCCACTGGTTCGCCGTCGTGGCATTGCCGGAAGCATCAGTGGCTGACCAGGTCAGGCGTGTGCGAGTATCAGGTGAGAAGCTTGCCGGCGCGTCGTTGCTAACGATCGGGCGTACATCGGCAAGATCGAACACGGCGGCATTGCCGACGTCAACCATCTGACTGACATCGGATTCGATAACACGACCAGGCGGTGGCACCAGTATGGGCGCCAGGGTGTCTTGCACCGTTACCGTTTGCACGAATTCCGTCGTGTTAACTCCGCCATCAGGAAATGTGGGACCGGCATCGCTCGCCGTCCAAATAACCTCTGTCGTTTGTCCGAGCGGAAGAAATGGCGGTGCCGAAAACGTCACATTGGGGATACGGTCACAGGCGTCACTGACAGTAAAGCTGCTCCGCAAGTCCCCGATGTGATCGCGCAGGTACTCGCCGCCAACCTGCGTCGCTTCCACCGTGCGTGCCGTGCTGCCGGTTACATCGAAAACGGGCGCCGTGTGATCATAGACCCACACAGGCTGGGACTGATTGTTGATGATGAAGTCGCCGTTGGGTGATCTTGTTGGCGTTTGTAGTGTATCGAACCAGTTCGTACCGGCCGATGATCCTTCCATGCCAAGTCCGATGAACAATTCAGTGAGAGCGATCGCGGTTGCCTCACGCGCGCCCGGCGCTTTTAGGCCGATCATTGCCCTCTTGGCATTCGCCTGCACGATCGTCGCCAACACCAGGTGCCACGGTGGATAGTCGAGTATCGGCGTAACCAGCGTCCGACCCTGCCAACGCAAGCTCTGCTTTCCAACCGGCAGCGTGACTGTGCCGCTAAGCTGGGTTGTGCCAGCGTATACGCCGACATCCACATCGGTGTGGACGTGATAGACCTCTGGACTACCGAGAAGTCCCCAATCGAAGTCTTGCTCGTATTGAGTGAGCAAACCAAGGTAGTCGTCGCGTGTTTTAGTGGCCTTGCCGTCAATCGTGAATAGAAATTCGCACGCGTTCACATTCGGGCTGACACGTAACGGACCGGGTGGTACCAGCGTCGGTGGTACGTATTTGAGCCCAAGGTTCGTCGCATATGTCGTGTTGCCGAGAATCAGCGTGGATGTCGGGATTGGCACCAAACTGCCCGGGTACGCAAGGTTATGGGCAACTCCCAGGCCGTCAATCTGTGCTTTGAGGTCGTCGTTGTTGTATTGAGCGAGTGCGCCCGGCATGCACGCCAGAAAGAGCGCGATGATTGTCGTCGTGAGTTTCGCTGTCCGTATATTCCACATGGCCGTGATCTCTTGATATGTCGTCGCGGCACTGTGCCGCCTACCTGTTAATGCGACGTAACTGGCGAATTTGTAAACCGGGGAATATGATCAGTCTCAACAATCTGATTGAAATACAACTCGTCCTGCACCCGGCACAGGCTAATGACCAAAGAACGCATCACCCAGTTGCTCACCCGCTGGCAAGCGGGAGACTCAGAAGCACTCGAGGAGGCAGTCCCGTTCCTGCACGCAGAACTCAAGCGACTGGCGGCCTACTTCATGACCAAAGAACGGGCAGGTCATACACTGCAGTCGACCGCGTTGGTCAATGAGGCGTATATGCGTCTCGTCGATGTTGATCTCGAGTTTGAAAATCGCACGCACTTCATCGCGCTGGCGGCGAAGATCATGCGGCGAATCCTCGTCGACCACGCGCGAGAGAAAGGCCGACAGAAAAGAGGCGATGGAATCAAACCGATTTCTCTGGATGAATCGATCGTGCTCAGTGAATCCGGCGATCCTCGCCTAGTCGATCTCGACGAAGCACTTAACAAACTGGAGACGTTTGACGCAAGACTAGCCAGGACCGTCGAGTTTGTGTTTTTCGGCGGCATGACAACGCAAGAAGCCGCGGACGCCTTGGGTGTTTCGCGTGTGACACTTAATAAAGACATGAATCTCGCCAAGGCCTGGCTCCACAACGAGATCACATGAAAGGGGAACAGAGGCATGGACTCATCCCGTTGGCAGCGCATCAAGGATATTTTCCAGCAAGCGCATGAGCTTGATAAAAGCGAGCGCCGCGCTTACGTAGCATCGGCCTGCGGCGACGACGCCGATATCGCCGAGGAAGTCATGAAGCTCCTTGAAGTACCGACGCAGGGTTCGTCGGACATCGAGGGTATCGTCGACTCGGCCACCGAATCCTTTGGTGGCGCGTTGTCAGTTGACGAACGGGTCGGCGCTTACCGCATCCTTGATGTTATCGGCATGGGCGGCATGGGGCACGTGTATCTCGCAGAACGCGCCGACAGCGAATTCGAACAGCGGGTCGCAATCAAGACAGTCAACCTGGGGTTCTCGTCGCCATCGATCCTCGAGCGCTTCCAGCTTGAGCGTCAGATTCTTGCCGACCTGGAACACAATCACATTGCACGTTTGCTCGACGGTGGACGTACCGACGCAGGCGTGCCTTACCTTGTCATGGAGTACATCGATGGCAAGTCGATCGTCGAGTACTGCAACGATGAAGGCGTGTCCCTTCTGCGCCGTCTCGATCTGTTTCTCAAGATCTGCGACGCGGTTCAGTATGCGCACCGCAAGTTGATCGTGCATCGCGACATCAAGCCATCGAATATTCTCGTCACCCGCGATGGTGCGCCGAAGCTACTGGACTTCGGCGTTGCGAAGCTGCTGGACGCAAGTGGCGACAGCGCCCTCACGCGCGCAGAGGGTCGGATTCTGACGCCGGAGTATGCGAGCCCGGAACAGATTCTCGGCGAACCCGTCACGACGTCCACGGACGTCTACGGGCTCGGCGTGTTGTTGTACGAACTGTTGTCCGGTGCGAAACCGTTTGATCTCGGATCGGCGACCTCGCCGGAGGTCCGGAAACTGATTTGCCAAACGGATCCCGTTGAACCCAGCAAGGCCGTTGCGAAGTCGAGAGCAGCGATCAAAACAAACCGAATCGAGGGCGACCTCGACAAGATCACGATGAAGGCGATACGCAAGGAACCGGAGCGACGTTACGAGACTGTCCGCGATCTGGCGAATGATATCCGCAACTACCTTACGGGATTGCCGGTCAGCGCGCGCGCGCCGTCATGGGCTTATCGATCCGGAAAGTTCGTCCAACGTCATCGTGTCGCAGTCGCCGCAGTGGCAGCGGCGACCATCGCGGCAATCGCGATGACGGTTTTATACACCGTACAACTGGCCGATGAACGCGACCGCGCCAATTTCGCTGCGCGGCAGGCAGAGGAAGTCTCAACATTTCTGTCAAGCCTCTTCGAGAGCGCATCGCCCAATGTTGCGCAGGGCGAGTTGATCACAGCCGTCGACCTGTTGGAGCAGGGTAGCGAGCAGATCGATCAATTGTCTGGCCAGCAACTACTGCAGGCAAAGCTGCATCGGGTGATCGGTGACAGCTATTTGCAACTTGGCGAGCGGGAAAGGTCACTTGCGCATCTCGAGAAATCTGTGGCGTTGCTTGATGAGGCAAGTGGCGTCGATCCACTCGTGCTGGCGGACTCGGTGGCATCTCTTGCAGAGACCCAACGCCTCCTGGAACTCCATGAAGAATCAATCGCGGGAATGCTGCGCGCGCTGGCCTTGCGTGAGGCGGCGCTCGGCAGCGACCACTCGGACGTCGCTTTCACCATGTCGCGCCTGGGTGGCGCGCTTGGCAAGCTCGGTCATGCGGTCGGGATTGAACGGCTTTTCGAGGAAGTCGAAGGCGCCGACCCGCATCGCCTCGACCGCCATCGGCACGTCGCCATG
>DDIP01000394.1:0-5822 GCA_002338605.1 Proteobacteria bacterium UBA1847
GACAGGCGAACGGAATACGCTGGGTCTGCGGGGGCGCGGCGTTTTCGTTTGCATCAGCCCCTGGAACTTTCCACTCGCGATTTTCACGGGGCAGGTTGCGGCGGCGCTGGCGGCGGGTAATGCCGTGCTTGCAAAGCCGGCGGAGCAGACGCCGCTGGTTGCGTTTCGGGCGGTTCAACTCATGCTTGAGGCTGGCGTTCCGTCCAATGTGCTGCACTTCCTTCCCGGCGACGGTGCCCGTGTGGGTGGTCATGCTGTTGCGGATCCACGGGTTGCGGGCGTTGCGTTTACCGGATCGACAGAAACGGCACGGGTAATCAACAAGTCGCTGGCACAACGCGACGGGCCTATCGCCGTATTCATCGCTGAGACGGGTGGACAAAATGCGATGTTTGTCGATAGCTCGGCGCTACCCGAACAGGTTGTACTTGACAGTGTCTACTCGGCGTTCAATAGCGCGGGACAGCGCTGTTCGGCTTTGCGCCTTTTGTGCCTGCAGGACGAGATCGCACCGCGCGTCATCGAATTGCTGCAAGGGCACATGGATGAACTCTCTATTGCGGACCCCGCCATGCTCGACACCGATGTGGGCCCTGCAATCGATGATGAAGCACGTGCGCTTCTTGAAGAACACGTTGAGCGCATGCAGACAGAGGCGGAAATACTGCATCGCTGTGAACTACCAGAGGCAACCCGGACGGGGACGTTTTTTGCGCCGACCCTGGTCGAAATTGGCAGCGTCGATGTCTTGCAGCGTGAGGTTTTCGGACCGGTGTTGCATGTCTTGAGATACAAGAGCAAGAAACTCAACGCAACGGTGGAAGCGATCAATGCCACCGGTTACGGGCTGACGATGGGGCTGCATAGTCGAATCGATTCACGCGCTGCAAAGTTGGCGGAGTTGTCAGGCGCTGGGAATATCTACATCAATCGAAACATGATCGGTGCAGTCGTCGGGGTCCAACCATTCGGTGGTCGTGGGTTGTCGGGTACCGGACCCAAGGCCGGTGGACCTCACTATTTGCCGCGGTTCGCAAGCGAATACACCGTCAGTAACAACATCTCGGCCGTCGGTGGCAACGCGAGCCTGCTGTCTCTTGGGGGCGACTGATGGCCGCTATCAGCATCTTCGATATCTTTAAGGTAGGTATCGGTCCGTCGAGTTCGCACACCGTTGGCCCGATGAAAGCGGCACTTGCGTTCGCAGACAGTCTTGCCGGCGCATCGGATGCCGTTGCCAGCATTGAAGTTTCATTGCACGGTTCCCTCGCGTGGACCGGCAAGGGGCATGGAACCGATTCGGCGATTCTGCTCGGCTTGAGCGGACTGGCACCAGACACAATTGACCCGGACTCGGTCGAAGGAAGGCTGAGGAGGATTCACAGCGAGAAGAAACTCGACGTGCCGGGCATTGGAGAGCTGGAATTCGATCCCCAGGTGCACTTGATTTTCGATTACGAAGTCGAATTGCCACGCCATACCAATGGAATGAAATTCATTGCCAAAAGCGGCGCAGGCGCAGTGCTGGCCGAGGAGCTCTACTATTCGTTGGGTGGCGGGTTCATTGCACACAATGACGAACCGGAACCGCTGCCGCAAGAGGGCGAGCCACCGTTCCCGTACACGACCAGTGCCACCTTGTTGCAGCGCGCCGCGGATAACGATCTCAGCATTGCTGAACTCGTATACCGCAACGAGACATCGTGGCGACCGGCAGCGGAAGTCGATCAACGCATCGCGACACTGTGCCAGGCAATGCGTGATTGTGTCGCTCGAGGTCTGCGCACCGAAGGCGTGCTTCCCGGCAAAATGGCGGTACTGCGTCGCGCACACAAGCTCAACAAACGCCTGCTGAGCCGAACGGTCGCATCACCTCTGCAGGCAATGGAGTGGGTCAATGCCTATGCGATCGCCGTGAACGAAGAGAACGCCTCGGGCGGGCGCGTTGTCACTTCACCGACCAACGGGGCCGCAGGCATTATCCCGGCGGTGCTCATGTACTACGAGCAGTTCGTACCCGGTGCCAATGAAGAGGGTACCCGCAACTACCTTTTAACTGCGGGCGCGATCGGCGTTCTGTATAAGACCAATGCGTCGATATCCGGTGCCGAAATGGGTTGCCAGGGGGAAGTGGGTGTCGCCTGCTCAATGGCCGCCGGCGGGCTCGCTGCCGCACTCGGTGGTTCGAATGACCATGTCGAGGAGGCGGCCGAAATCGGCATGGAGCACAATCTCGGACTGACTTGCGACCCCATCGGAGGGCTGGTGCAAATTCCGTGCATCGAGCGCAATGCGATGGGCGCGGTCAAGGCGATTAATGCCGCGCAACTTGCCATGCATGGCGACGGGACGCACAAAGTGACGCTTGACCAGGTTATCGAAACGATGCGCCAAACCGGCTTGGACATGTCGTCGCATTATAAGGAAACGTCGAAGGGCGGACTGGCTGTCAACGTACCCGAATGTTGAGGTGCGGCGGGAGGTTTCAGGCGTTCAGCTTCGGGTAGTCGTAGACTGCCAGTCTTGTTACGGGTCGTGTGTACAAACTCCAGTCATCGGATTCGACTTCGACAGAGAAAATACCGGCGGTTGGCAAGTTGTCGCAAATGCCGGGGACCAGGAAGTTGGCGAACTCCGTCAAGCCCGGATTGTGGCCGACAAGCATCAGGTTGTTGAACCCTTCATCCTGGGCGACAACGGTATCGAGCAGCGTATCCAGCGATGCCAGGTAGAGGGTATTTTCACGTTGCAGGAATTCAATCGGGTAATTGATTTCACGCGCGATGATTCGTGCCGTTTCCCAAGCGCGTACGGCCGGGCTCGAAATAATCAATGATGGTCGAATGCCATGACCGCCGATTCGTCGACCTATTTCGGGTGCATCCCGCTCTCCTCGGCGATTCAACGGACGTTCCCGGTCCGACAGACTGGAATCCTCCCAGCTGGATTTGGCATGTCTAACTAATGTTAATGTTTTCATGAATTTACGTAACTTAATTCGAAAATTACATTAACCCGGTTTGCAAGCGTGCTTCCTCGGACATCAGCCCAACATTCCACGGCGGATCGAATACGAGCTCGACCGACACATCTGCGATCGTCGGGATGATCGCGATTTTTTCTCGCGCGTCGGCAACCAGAATCTCGCCCATTCCACATCCCGGCGCCGTGAGTGTCATTTCGACGGCGACGGATCGCTCGCCATTGCCAAGCGGTGTCACATCGCAACGGTAAACCAGGCCGAGATTGACAATATCGACCGGAATTTCAGGATCGTAGCAGGTTTTCAACTGTTCCCAGATCACGGCTTCGATATCGGCATCCGTCGCGTTCTCCGGAATCTTAGGTGGCGGTACCGGCTCCTTGCCCAGTGCATCGGCATCGGAGCCTGAGACACGAAAAAGGTTGCCTTCGACATACACGGTGAAACTTCCGCCCAGCGCCTGCGTTATGAAGCCGCTCGTGCCGGCGCGCAGTGTCAGTTCCTCGCCAGCAGGAATGATGACCGCCTGGACGTCGCGTGTCAGTGAAAAGGGCTCGTTAGTGTGGCCGAACATGTGTGTTCTTACTCCGTGGTCGTCAGTGGTTGCTGGTGTAGAGCGGCGTGCAGCGCATGCCACGCAAGTGTCGCGCACTTGATGCGCGATGGGTGTTCCCGCACACCGTCGAGGGCATGCAGTTTGTCGAAGCCCACCGCTGCCGGCAGTGCTTCGGGATTCGTACCTTGGGTCAAACGCTGTGTGAAAGCAGTGAAGCAGGCCTGTGCGTCTGCGACGCAAAGCTGTTTTACGGTTTCCGTTAGCAATGACGCGGATGCCAGTGAGATCGCACAACCGGATCCTTCGAAGCTGATGCTGTCGATCCTGCTGCCCGCATCGATGCACAGATACAGGCTCAGCCGGTCACCGCATAGCGGATTGATGCCTTCGGCGTTATGCGTTGCCGCAGCCAGCCGACCGAAATTTCGTGGCTTCGTCGCATGATCGAGAATCAGCTCTCGATAAAGGTTCTGTAACTGCGGATTGTCGACTGCTGCGTTCACGCGAAAACCTGTCGTGCTTTTTCGAGTCCCGCTATGAGTCGGTCAATGTCGTCGTGGTTGTTGTAAAGACCCAGCGATGCCCTGGCAGTGCCCGGCAGACCCAATCGCTGCATGACCGGCATTGCGCAGTGGTGGCCAGTACGAATGGCAATGCCCTGATGGTCCAAAATAGTGCCAAGGTCGTGCGGATGGATCTCATTCAGCATGAACGATTGAACGCTTGCCTGTTGCCGTGCCGTGCCAACCAGGCGCATACCCTCGATGGTTGATAATTGCTGCACCATATAGTCGTGCAGCGAAGTTTCATGGTGGCTGATAGCCTCCATGCCAATTGCTGACAGGTAGTCAACGGCCGCACCGAGCCCGACGACACCGGAAATATTGGGTGTGCCTGCTTCAAACTTGTACGGCAGATCGTTGAAGACGGTCTTATCGAAGCTCACTTCCAGGATCATGTCGCCGCCACCCTGGTACGGTGGCATCGATTCGAGCACCGACTCCCGGCCCCACAAAACTCCGGTGCCCGTCGGTCCAAACATCTTGTGTCCGGAAAATGCGTAGAAATCACAGCCCAAAGCCTGCACATCAACGGGCATGTGTGGAACACCCTGAGCGCCATCGACCAGTACCGTGATACCGGCCTGTTTGGCGCGCCGAATGATATCGTGCAGCGGATTGATGCTGCCCAGGGCGTTTGATACGTGGCCAATACCGAGTAACCTGACCCGCCCGGTCATCAACTCGTACAGTTCATCCAGTTCGACTTCACCACGGTCGTTTATGGGTGCAACGATCAGTTCGGCACCTGTCTGCTCGCAAACCAGCTGCCAGGGCACGATGTTGGAGTGATGTTCAAGTGAGGTAATCAAGACCTGGTCACCTGGTTTCAGCATCCCGCGACAATAGCTCTGGGCGACGAGGTTTATGGATTCAGTCGTGCCGCTGGTCAGAATGATCTCAGCACGGCTGTTCGCGTTGATGAATTCACAAAGCTTGTCGCGCGCTCCCTCATACAACTCCGTCGCACGATGACTTAATGTGTGAACGCCACGGTGAACATTGGCATGGTCTTCGCGCTGGTAGCGTGCAACCGCTTCGATGACCGGAGTCGGTTGCTGTGCCGATGCCGCGCTGTCGAGATAGACCAGCGGTTGCCCGTTTACGGTTTGGTGCAGCCCTGGGAAATCACTGCGATAGTCGCTGAAGTCCCGGATGGGCTGGCTTTGCGGCAGGTTCACGAAATGGACTCCTGCATCAGGATGTTCAGTCGCGCTTCGACCAATGCCGCAATGGTTTCTCTGCATGCGTCGACCGGTGCCCGGTTGACCAGGTCTTCCGCGAAGGCGCGCATCAGAATTTGCCTTGCCTCGCGCCGGTCGAGGCCGCGTGTGCGCAAGTAGAACAGGGCCGCGTCATCGAGTTGACCGACCGTCGTGCCATGACTGCACTTGACCTCGTCAGCATAAATTTCGAGTTCCGGCTTGGCATCAATCTCCGCATGGTCGGACAGCAGCAGGTTGTGATTGGATTGCTGCGCGTCTGTGCCGTCGGCGCCTTTGTGGACGATCGCCTTGCCATTCCAGACACAGCGGCAACGCCCGTTCAGAATGCCGCGATATTCCTGGGACGAGGTAGCTGGTCCAACGCGGTGGTCGACACGCGTGTGATTGTCGATATGCTGTCCCTCGCCAGCCAGATAGAGCCCGTTGAAGCTTGCGTGTGCTCCTGGCTCGTTCAGATCGATCTCAAGATCGTTGCGAATCAGACCGCCACCAACCTT
>DDIP01000394.1:5916-7819 GCA_002338605.1 Proteobacteria bacterium UBA1847
CTCGAATCAGACCGCCACCAACATCGTATCCTGCCATATCCAGGGCACTGTCCCTGGCCATCGACACTGCAAGGCGTGCAGTCAGTGCATGTGCAACGTGACGGTCCTGAACGCGTACATAGGACACGCGCGCCGATTCGCCAACATGCATTGAAATAATCGAATTGCAGTAGCTTTCGTCCGCGCCAGAGGACGACTGGTACTCGATGATTTCGGCGTCACATCCAGCATCGATACTGATGTCGATATTGGCCTGAGAAAGCATGGCCGGCCCGTCAGTCGAATCGATAATCAGGATACCAAGGGGCTTCTCCGTGGCGGAATGAATACGGACTCTTAACCCGTCGCGGAGGAGGGCCGCATTGAGATCAGCCAGAGGTCGGTCGGCAAACATCGGTGCGGATGTGTCGGTAAAGCGTTCGACTTCGATCTTCGCCGTTCGGTCAAATCGATCGGTGTCAACAACGCCATTCGCAACCAGCAACCAGTTGGCGTCGATCGACGCGGTTATCTCGTCGATAGATTCGTCCAGTGCTTTCGAGGTTGGGATCAACGCGCCGGACGCGAGCCAGCGATTGCTGATATCGACTGCTCTGCGCAAGTCAGTGTATTTCCAGTCTTCATGCCGCGGCGTCGGCAGACCCCGTTCGCTCAATCGTGAAATCGCAGCCGTACGGGATGCCGTCAGTCGATCCGACGGCATGCGAAGCACCGTTTCACGAAGCTCTTTCATTGCAAGCGCATCTGCCTTCATCCGTTTGCGACCTCGCGCAGCCACTCGTAGCCTTTTTCCTCGAGTTCCAGCGCCAGCGACTTGTCGCCAGAGCGCACGATTCGACCCTCGGACAATACATGGACGTGGTCGGGTTCGATGTAGTCAAGAAGCCGCTGATAATGCGTAACCAGGACTATTGCCCGGTCTGGTCCGCGAAGTGCATTGACACCTTTTGCAACCGCTTGCAAGGCATCGATATCCAGGCCGGAATCGGTTTCGTCGAGAATGGCCAGACTGGGCTCCAGCATTGCCATCTGCAATATCTCGTTGCGTTTTTTCTCGCCCCCCGAAAAGCCTTCATTGACACCACGATTCAGGAATTTCGGGTCCATACCCAGTATCGCCATTTTTTCGCGCGCGATTTTCAGAAACTCAAATGCGTCAACCTCGCCGAGGCCGTCATGCAACCGGCGCGCGTTGACCGCAGCCTTGAGCAGGTAAGCATTGTTAACGCCGGCAATCTCAACCGGATACTGAAATCCCAGGAAGATGCCCTTGCGCGCACGAATTTCCGGGTCGAGCGCTAACAGGTCTTCGCCTTTGTAGGTCACCTCGCCGCCGGTTACGACGTAGTCTGGATGCCCCGCGACCACCTGGGCGAGCGTGCTTTTTCCGGATCCGTTCGGACCCATTATTGCGTGAACTTCTCCAGCGTTGACCGACAACGACAGTCCTCGAAGAATTTCGGTATCCCCTATGCGGGTTTGCAGGTTTTTAATTTCTAACATTTTGTATCCTTATCCGACCGCGCCTTCGAGGCTGACATTCAGCAATGCCTGCGCTTCGACGGCAAACTCCATCGGCAGTTCCTTGAAGACTTCCTTGCAGAAGCCGTTGACAATCATATTGACGGCATCTTCCTCGGCAATGCCACGCTGTCTGCAATAGAACAGCTGGTCGGCCGATATTTTGGATGTCGTCGCCTCGTGCTCGATTTTCGCGGTCGGGTTCTTGATTTCCATGTAAGGAAAAGTGTGCGCCCCGCAGTCCTTGCCTATGAGCAGCGAATCGCATTGTGTGTGATTGCGTGCACCGTGCGCTTGCGGCAGCACTTTCACCAGACCGCGATAGGCATTTTGCGCACGACCGGCGGAAATGCCCTTTGAGACAATCGTGCTGCTGGTATTG
>DDIP01000392.1:0-6525 GCA_002338605.1 Proteobacteria bacterium UBA1847
AGAAAAAGAACGCGAAACCGACTTTCCATTCTTCTACTTCCTCATTTTCATCACGGCTCGTGAAAACCACGTAGCTCTTGTATTCGGCTCGCAACAGGAATCGTCGCGTCGCATAAATCCGGAAGCCGCCGCCGACGTGACCAATCTGGTCGGTGCGATCCTCGCCCTGAATAATCGTTGATTTGGGTTCCGTGTGGATAGCCCCTGCGCCCAACGTAAAAAACGGCGAAAAACGCCACTCCGGAAAGGCCTCATGCACAACATTGACGCTGCCCATCCAGCCATTCGAGAAGTTGCCGAGAATCTGCGAACCCCACAGTTCAACCGAGATATTGGGGTTCAACGAATAGCTGCCATACAGGGAGATGATATTGGCGCCGCCAAAGTCACCGGCAAGCAATCCACCTTCCCACCTGGCATTGGTAAAATCCTCAATTCCGGCTTCCTTGAAACTGACCGCGCTGCCATCCGGCTTCAGTGTCAATTCCATTTGTTCGCGCGCCACCCAGCCTTCCTTGCCATTGGCCGCTCGTACCTGGTACCACTCGGTACGCTGCTTGAGCACGTCAACGGACTCGCCCCGGTCAACGACATTGAAAATCGGGTAACCACGCCCCGGCCCCGTACGCATTTCCAGGTACGGATCGGCGACCGTTACGGTTTGATAATCATCGGCGGCGTAGCCCGGCGCTGCCAGAAATATCTGCAGTACGACAGCGACCAGGCATCCGAGCCAAACGCGATTAGTTGACTGGGGCGTCGAATGGATTGTTGTAATACTGCGCTCCAATATCCAGCCACTCCGCGACGAGCCGCTGTTCCGCTCGAGACAAAATATTGAAGTGCTCAGAATCGTTGGGATCGTTGAATCGGTCAAAGAAATCGCTCGAGGCCCTTGCGCCGGCTACCGACGCCGGTGAGTTAATAGGAATAACGTCAAGAATGTCGTTTCCGTCCGTATCCTGACCGATAACCTGGGTCGCATCCACCAGCGCACCATTGTCTACAACCTGAAGGTTATCAGTAACTAACAGCTCGCGATAGGCATGGAAGTGATCGGGCTCATCCGGCGACAGCCCATCTTGCAGTTCCAGCTGTCCCGCGGGGACTCTGACCGAGTTATCCACAGGATCGACAGGCGTGTGGCAGTTCAGGCAATTGTTGTTCACGGGATTGCCGTTTGCATCCAGCACCGGAACCTCAGGCGTGTTTGGATCGTTGTCGTCATCAAAGGTGACAATGCGTGGCGCATTCCACAGCGGGTGGATAATCGTCTCGTAATTGATAACTGATCGGCAGTTCCACTGCCAGTCGGCCTGACAGGATAAGGACGTCGGTGAAGCGGTTGTCAGGTCGGTGTACAGGTAGTCAATATCCGCGTTATTTGCACGCACCACCGGATCTTGTGTCCAGACGTCTCGATAAATGACGTTCATGGACGGCTCGATGGAGGAACAGTTATCAGTCGCACAGGTGATGTTGGCGCGAACTTCGGCCATCGTCTCACCCACGTTGCCGACGAACCATTGCGGATCGGTATTGGGAAACGCGACACCGGCTGTCGGTGCACCTGCATAGGCACTGTCAAACGCGTCGAGTCGTCCGTGCGACACGCCGCTGTCCGCGTCGTGGCAGCCATTGCACTTGAGTTCCTGGCCAGCACCCAGCGAAATCCAGCTTTGGTGACGTTGCGTAATGCGCATGCCATTCTCGTCCAGCACACTCACCATCAGTGCCGCGTTGGCGGGCACCTTTACAACCACTGAGCCGTCGGGCGCTATCGGAACGTAGCCGACGATTTCCTTCATTCCGAATATCGTCGTTACACCGAATGCCGTGTTGTCGATATCGCGCAGGTCTTCATCCGGTTGCGACACTGCCTTCTCAATACGTAAAAACCGCGCCGGACGGTTTGCTGCCGGTGTCTGCAACGGATCTGCAAGCACGGCGGGGTCAATGCCGGGCAGGATCGCACCATCGAAATCGTAGACATTGCGAATATTCAGGATCGCCTCACCGTTGTCCATCATCGTCGTATCGAGTGGTGAATCGTTGCTGCCATCGAGGATCACGGCCGGCGTCGGACGCGGATCGGCTGAAACGATCTCTGTGAACATGAACCCTTCTTCACCGGCAACAATGGGCAACTGGGTGTCATTGCGTGGATCGTAAATCCAGATTCCATACAGTGGTGGTGCAACGAGGAAATCGCCCGGCGCTGGCGTGACGACGTTGTCCGGATCAATGACCAGCACATTCGCAAGATTCTCAGGTGTACAAGCGACGATACGCTCATCAAGCGTGTTGGGATCGCCGTCGTCCGGTAAAACTTCGATCAAACGACACTGACTCCAACTCACCATCATGCGGTCCGTACCGTCCTGAATCGGATACACTGAAAAATATCGGCCACCGGGCGACGGAGCGCCGGGCACCGTCGATACCTGGTTGATCGTCGCATCTTCCTGGGCTGGCCCGGTCAGTACGCCAATGTTGTCTTTGGTTGGCTGCGTGTTTTCGACGTATTGTGGTGTATCGACAAACAGCAATTCACCGCCACCCTCGGTATTCGTAAATGGTCTGGCGACCACCATGACCCGACCGTCCTCGACCTCTCGCGGCTGCATGAACTGAATGGTCTCACCGTTCGCACCGGTGTCATGGCTTTGTTGCCCGTACAGCAGTTCGAGGTTCGAACCGTCAGGGTTCATGCGATACAGGTTGACGGCGTCATTCGACTGGTTGTGGTCCCAACGACTGAAGACAATCTGTCCGCTTTCAAGTACCGACGGGTCCAGGTCATGACTCTGGTTGAAGGTGATTTGCTTGATGCCGCTGCCATCGTCGTTCATGACGTGGATGTTGAAGGTAAATTCGTTCTGGTCTTCGTCCATCGCCGGAAATGCGCCCTTACCCTCGTCGAGCAATAGCGCCTGTGACTGCGTCTGGCGGGTCGATGCGAATACGATGCGGCCATCGGGCAGGTATTTTGGCATGATGTCGTGACCGATCTCGGCCGTCAGGTCCGAAGGTATCACGCGTACCAGCGTCCCGGTTTCAAACGTGTATTGCCAGATATTCCAGGTTGCGACCTGATCTTCAACGTCGACGCCCATCTCGAAAGGCACACGCATCGCGAACAGCAGGCGGCTGCCGTCGTAGTCAATCTCGACGTCGCGAATTGCGGCAAGGCCCTGAGACACGGACTCCGTTATATTGACCGGCAATGCGCTGACCGAAGCGCGATCACGGAAAAACAGATCGGCGCCAAAGTCGAAAGTGATCTGCTCGCGCAGATCCTGTTGCTGGAAAGCCCCATTGGCATCAACCGGGATAGGCGACTTGATATAGGCAATGGGAAAATCGATGACGACCGGATCAGGGTTCTGACCGGTACCAATCTGCACACCGTCGCCCTTGCTGCAAGCAGCAATCAGAATGCTCACCACCGCCAACGCGACCGTCCTGGTCATTTGTCCTGCAAGTCCGTTCTTGTTTTGTTGCGATAGCTTACGCATTGCTCTCACCTCGGGCCATCGTGGCAGGGTACGACGCAAAACAGCGCAGTTACCGTTAACGCGATCACAAACCGCAACTATGCGCTGCACCGCCACCACAAAAATGAATCAAAACTTCGCGTGATTATAAGAGAGCCTGTCGACACGATGTAATGTCTCAAAAGCACGACAGATAAAGACGCGACGTCATTTTTGTCGCTTACAGGCAAGTACACGCAACGCGTTGCAATTCGGTTCCCTGCATTTTTAAAGCGCGAAAAGAAATGTTGTATTGATGCCGCAATGAGAAACCGCATGAGCTTTATACTGTTGGTCATTGTTGTTTCGAACTGCCACAAGCTGTCCACACTGTCTCTGTTCGGAGACAGTTGCACAGTCCTTGCGAATCAGTAACTTAACGCCCCAGCTCACAATAGTTGTGCGGTCTTGCCGACAGGTCTTTGACATAGTGCGTGCGCGGCGTGTTGGCCCGAAAACTCCGTAAGCAACTGTTTTGTAGCAACTTATTGAACTTGAAAGAGGCGGCTCGCCAGACTGGCACAGCACTTGCTTTAGTGTTCACAGGTATCGCGATTTGCTTCAGTCCGCTTCTTCAAGCAAACCAAAGGACTGTGAGTGTATTCACGGAGATCCAACTGCAGGTTTGGCAAGCTTTGTCGGCCAAGCTCTACAAATAACGACACATGAGCAGAAACGATATGAATAACAGGATGTGGACAAAACACATGGACGACGTTTTTGGAATCTTGTCTCGCTTTACATTGGCCGGACTGCTGTGTACCGCATTTGCAGTTTCTGCAAACGCCGGTCCCAGGGAACAAGCCAAACTGATTCATGACCGAATTGCCGGCGTTCCGCCCAGTTCCGCCGTTATGGCCGACCTGGAAAGTGCGATGCAGGGAACCAACCCGCAATGTGCGACTTACGGAGCGGGAATCACTGGCGCACAGTGCGTCGCGTATATCGCGATGGACAACATGAATTTCTACAACGTCACGTTGAAGAACTTCGCCGCGCCGTGGACCAACCGTGATCAGTCGGTTTTCGTACCGCTGAACGACTACATCGCAACGGTCATTGGTATGGTTCGCGACGATGTGCCGTTTAATGAACTGTTGTCTCGCGACATCACTTATATAGGCCGCGCCGGTGTCGTGCCAGCGGGACCGTCAGCGAACAATAACAATCATTACGAGCAACTCGAGGCAAACAACGTGAATCTGCGCGACGACCTGGTTGTTGCAGCCCAGTCGTCCGTTAACGGTCTGCCATCATCGGCAACCGCCGGTGTCATGACATCGCGTGCTGCCTCCGAAGCCTTTTTCGTCGCCGGCACCAACCGTGCGATGTTCCGCTTTACGCTTCTGAACCACCTGTGTAATGACATGGAGCAGATGCACGACCCGGCCCTGACGCCGGATCGCATTCGGCAAGATGTAAGCCGCAGCCCGGGTGGCGATAGTCGCCTGTATCTCAATAACTGCATTGGCTGTCATACCGGTATGGATCCGATGACGCAGGCATTCGCGTATTACAACTACGATGAAGCCACCGGCGCGCTGGAGTACACCCAGGGTAACGTACAACCGAAGTATTTCAACAACGACCTGAACTTCCCGCAGGGTTATCGCACGCCGGATGACAGCTGGGACAATTACTGGCGACGGGGGCAAAACGCCTATCTCGGCTTTGATCCCGGTTTGCCCGGCAGCGGGCAAGGTGCCAAATCACTGGGCGAGGAACTCGGTAACAGCCAGGCATTCGCCGCCTGCCAGGTCAAGAAGGTCTTCCGCGCGGTTTGTTTGCGTGCGCCGGAAAATGCCGGTGACCGTAGCGAAGTCGACAATATTATTTCAACATTTCGTAGCAGCGGCTTCCGGATGAAGCAGGTATTTGCTGATACGGCCGTTTACTGCATGGGCCAGTAGGGAGACATGATAATGACTAAGGCAATTGGAATTGCTACCCACGCCCGGCTGACCAAAACACTGCGTTCAGTAACGGTTGCTGTATTTGCGAGCGCGTTTATTGCTGCCTGTGGCGGCGGTGCCTCGACAACCGACAATCCAACGTCGCAGATTCCGGGCAACAATAACAATACTGCGTATACAGGTCCTGCCGCGCGTGACGCCGACGTTTTGAAGTTTCAACAGGAGTTCTGGTCAAACGCGAAGACAACCGATCGTTGCGGTAACTGCCACAACGAGTCCGTCGGCCAGCTGCCCATGTTTGTTCGCAACGATGACGTGAACATGGCCTACGACGCTGCGATAACGGTGGTTGATATGAATCAGCCCTCGCTGTCCCAGATCGTTTCAAAAGTCAGTTCGCCACCGCTTGGTCACAATTGCTGGGTTGCAGACCCCGGTGTCTGTGGTTCGATAATGACGACCTGGATCGAGAACTGGGTGGGTGATACCGCCGGTGGTGGACGCCAGATCGTTCTCGTACCACCAGCCTCCGTGGATCCGGCAGACAGCAAGAACTTCCCGGACGATCCGGCTTCGTTCCAGCAACTGGTCTACACGCCGATCCTGCAACAGTATTGCTCCGGCTGTCACAGCTCCGAATCGGCAACGGCTCAACAGCCCTACTTTGGCGACCCGGATATCAATGCTGCTTATGAAGCTGCAAAGTCGAAGATCAACCTCGACTCACCGGGCGATTCCCGGTTCGTGGTTAAAGTCAGCCCCAATCCGGCAATTTCCGGCGAATCCCATAACTGCTGGAACAATGACTGCCCGACCGCCGAATCCGAAATGCTGCAGGCGATTACCAGCTTTGCCAATGGCATCAGTCCGACGGTTGTGGATCCGGCACTCATTACCAGCCGTGCGATCCGCCTGGTTGACGGCACGCTTGCCTCCGGCGGTAACCGTTACGAAGATGCGCAGATTGCGCTTTGGGAATTCCAGACGGGTAGCGGCCTGGTCGCTTTCGATACCAGCGGTGTCGACCCGGCCATCGACCTGAACTTCTCTGGTGACGTTGAATGGTATGGCGGCTG
>DDIP01000392.1:6621-6893 GCA_002338605.1 Proteobacteria bacterium UBA1847
TTGAATGGTATGGCGGCTGGGGTATCACAATCGGCGCAAACGCCGCACAGGGCCCGGGTAAGGCGCAGGGCTCGACAGCGGCGAGCAAGAAGTTGTATGACGTGCTTCAGGAGTCCGGTGAATTCTCGATTGAAGCCTGGGTCGTTCCGGCCAATGTCACACAGGAAATGGCACGCATCGTCAGCTACTCTGCGGGTACGACCACGCGTAACTTCACCTTGCAGCAGACACTGTATAACTACGACTTCCTGTTGCGCACCAATGAAACCAGC
>DDIP01000319.1:0-938 GCA_002338605.1 Proteobacteria bacterium UBA1847
CGGCATGCACGTGGGTTTCCAGTATCCAGTCAACCACAAGGCCCGCACCGCGAACATACGCGATCAGCTTGTCGGCAGAACGATGTGCTGTTCGTCCGGCATTGGGGTCATAGTCGAGCACCGCGTCGATGACGGCTGCGCGTCCGGATCCCGGATCGCTGACAACGTAGGAAACCGTGTAGGTATCCTCGTCAAAAAATGCTTTGATCGTAACTTCTGACATCGCTTCGCACCTGGTACCGCGGATCGTATATTCTAGGGCCTGTCACACCCCGTTGGGAAATTCACATGATGATTGACAGCCGGATCGAAATCAGCCGATGACACACAAGCTCACTATTAATCCTGTTTTCCAGCGTTTCGTCGAAGACGAGCTGCTGCCCGCCATCGGCTTCGATTCTGAACCATTCTGGAGCGGTGTTGAGGCAATCGTTGACGATCTGACGCCGGTTAATCGCGAACTGTTACAGGTTCGTCATGACCTGCAGGCCAAAATCGACAAGTGGCACAAATCGCGGCCGGGAAGCGATTGGGATCACAGCGAGTATCGCGAGTTTCTGAAAAAAATTGGCTACTTGAAGCCAGTCGATGAGTTTCCCGTGATTGAGACTCAGAATGTCGATGCCGAGATAGCCGGGATTGCGGGTCCTCAACTCGTTGTTCCGGTAAGCAACGCCCGCTTCGCGATCAACGCAGCCAATGCACGATGGGGAAGCCTTTACGACGCGCTGTATGGCACGGATGTCATCGCGGAAACCGATGGTCTGGAACGAGGTGAAGAATACAATCCGGCGCGCGGTGCTGCGGTCATTCGCTACGCGACCGCATTTCTGGACAGCGCAATACCGCTTGACGGTGTCAGTCACACAGATGTCAATGCCTACGGCCTGGATCACGCCGAAGATGGCGTCAGACTGGTCGCGTCGATGGCGGGCGGC
>DDIP01000319.1:1041-1729 GCA_002338605.1 Proteobacteria bacterium UBA1847
TGGCGGGCGGAGAAGCGCGCGGTCTCAAGGATCCGTCGCAGTTTGCCGGCTACGCCGAGCGTGACGATACTTGCCGATACCTTCTGCAAAACAATGGCTTGCATATCGAGATCCTGGTCGATCCTAATCACCCGATTGGCCGGGAGGCGACCGCACACGTCGCCGACGTGATTCTCGAATCTGCAGTAACGGCGATCCAGGATTGCGAGGACTCAGTTGCGGCAGTCGATGCGGCCGACAAGGTTGATGTCTATCGCAACTGGCTGGGACTCATGCAGGGCGATCTAGAGGCTGTTTTTTCAAAGAATGGCGAGCCACTGACGCGAACGCTTGCGCCGGATCGGACCTACAAAGGCGCGGACGGAGACGACCTGGTGTTGTCCGGACGCAGCTTGCTGTTGGTACGAAATGTCGGTCACCTGATGACTACCGACGCAGTTCTCGACGCGAAGGGTGACGAAATTTTTGAAGGCATTCTGGATGCGATTATTACGACGGCCTGTGCGATGACGGATCGCCGCCGTGATGGACTTCAGGCTAACAGCCGGGCGGGAAGCATTTACGTCGTTAAACCGAAAATGCACGGTCCGTATGAAGTTGCGTTTACGGATACGTTGTTCGGACGGGTCGAGGAATTGTTCGAACTGCAGCCGGATACGATCAAGGTCGGCATCATGGATGAAGAGCG
>DDIP01000319.1:1815-2076 GCA_002338605.1 Proteobacteria bacterium UBA1847
TCGGCATCATGGATGAAGAGCGTCGTACGACGGCCAATCTCCCGGCCTGTATCGGCGCTGCAAAAAATCGTGTCGTTTTTATCAATACCGGTTTCCTGGATCGTACCGGAGACGAAATACACACGAGCATGCACGCCGGTCCGGTGCTACCCAAGGAAGAGATCAAGCAACAACCGTGGATAAAGTCCTATGAAGACTGGAACGTCGACGTAGGCATCCGATGTGGGTTGCCTGGCAAGGCCCAGATCGGCAAGGGCATGT
>DDIP01000319.1:2172-2469 GCA_002338605.1 Proteobacteria bacterium UBA1847
TCGGCAAGGGCATGTGGCCGAAGCCCGACGAAATGCGACAGATGGTCGACACCAAGCAGGCACACCCGGAGGCCGGTGCCAATTGCGCCTGGGTACCATCACCGACTGCCGCGACGCTGCATGCAATGCATTACCATGTCGTTGATGTTCCAAAGGTGCAGAAGAGGTTGGCGAAGCGCAAACTGGCGAGCCTTGACGCCATCCTGACGCCACCGCTGCTGGCATCGGTGCAACTCGAAGACGCAGCGATACAAAGTGAGCTCGATAACAACGCGCAGGGAATTCTCGGCTATGTCG
>DDIP01000319.1:2561-2774 GCA_002338605.1 Proteobacteria bacterium UBA1847
AGGGAATTCTCGGCTATGTCGTGCGCTGGATTGACCAGGGCGTTGGCTGCTCGAAAGTGCCGGACATCGATGACGTTGGCCTGATGGAAGATCGTGCCACACTGCGCATATCGAGCCAGCATATCGCGAACTGGTTGCTGCACGGGGTGACGACCAAAGATCAGGTACTCGAAACCATGCAACGCATGGCGGTCGTGGTGGACGAGCAGAATG
>DDIP01000319.1:2867-3127 GCA_002338605.1 Proteobacteria bacterium UBA1847
TCGTGGTGGACGAGCAGAATGCGCGCGACCCGTTCTACACTCGGATGAGCGATGACTACACGAACAGCATTGCGTTTCAGGCGGCATGCGCGCTGATATTCGAGGGTGTTAACCAGCCCAGCGGTTACACAGAGCCCCTGTTGCATCAGTTTCGCCGCAAGAAAAAAGCACAATTGGCGAGCTAGGCCTGACATGCGCGTTCTCCGCCTCGTGACACTGCTGGTATCGATGGCCACGACGAACGCTATCGCGGCGGACGG
>DDIP01000319.1:3225-4196 GCA_002338605.1 Proteobacteria bacterium UBA1847
TATCGCGGCGGACGGACTCATCGTCGCGGTTGCGAGCAATTTCCAGTCCAGCGCCCGCGTGATTGCGGCGGAGTTCACCGATACGACAGGTATTCCGGTCCGCATTACATCGGGTTCAACCGGCCACTTGTACGCACAGATTGTGAACGGCGCACCCTACGACGTTTTTCTTGCAGCCGATATCGAAAGACCGCAATTACTGGTGAAGGCCGGGGCGGCCGAAGCAGATACTTACGCAGTCTATGCGACCGGCTACCTGGTGTTGTGGTCGATCGACCCGACCTATCGCAGGGAATCCTGTTTCGAGGAGTTCAAGGCAGGTCGCTTTTCAAAACTGGCGATCGCCAATCCTGAGACAGCACCCTATGGACTTGCGGCCAGGCGGCTTCTTCAGTCGGCAGGACTTTGGGAGGCGATGACCGACAAGCTCGTTTTCGGTGAGAACGTGTCACAGACCTACCAGTTCGCGGCAACCGGCAACGCAAGTTTCGGTCTGGTCGCTGCATCGCAGGTTTTGGCAAGTCAGTCGGCGCAATCGACTTGCCTGATCGACTTTTCCGTTGAGTATGGTGGTATGGCAGGTGTCAGCCAGGCCGGCGTCGTGCTCAGAAGGTCAGGCCGTCCCGACGAAGCACGGAAATTCATGGCGCATCTGATGTCGCAAAAAACTCGCGCACTGCTCAATCAGCAGGGCTATCAATGATGGACCTGGGACCGCTTTTTCTTTCGGCAAAACTGGCGCTGGTAACGACGGTCATTCTTATCGTGTTCGGTGCGCCGCTGGCGTGGTGGTTGTCTCAAACCCGCTCCCGCTGGCAGCCAATCGTTCAGGCGATCGTTGCGATGCCGATCGTGCTGCCGCCGACGGTCCTCGGGTTCTATTTACTGGTGGTGCTCGGCCCCTACGGCGCGATTGGTAGCTGGTGGGTGAGCGTCACAGGCAATGCACTGACCTTCTCGTTTGCGGGCCT
>DDIP01000319.1:4290-4518 GCA_002338605.1 Proteobacteria bacterium UBA1847
TGACCTTCTCGTTTGCGGGCCTGGTCATAGCCTCATGCATCTACAGCCTGCCGTTCGCAATTCAGCCGATGCAGAATGCGTTCGAGGCAGTTGCAAGGAAGAACATCGAGGCGGCGTGGACGCTCGGCGCGTCAAAACTGGATGCATTTCTGTCTGTCGCTGTACCGCTTTCTGCGCGAGGTTTTGTCAGCGCGGCTGTCCTGAGCTTTGCGCATACGCTCGGCGAGT
>DDIP01000319.1:4619-5277 GCA_002338605.1 Proteobacteria bacterium UBA1847
TTTGCGCATACGCTCGGCGAGTTCGGTGTTGTTCTGATGGTCGGCGGCAACATTCCCGGTGAAACACGCGTCGTCTCGATCGCAATTTTTGACCATGTCGAAACGCTGAATTACGCAGCCGCACATCGACTGTCGCTGGTCCTGGTCGCGTTCGCGTTCGTGAGCCTGCTGGTCATGTTTACTATTAACCGAGGGTGGCACAGGCGATGAGCTCGATTGCGATCAAGCACCGCGCAACATTTGGTAAATTCAGCCTCGATGTCGATACGCAGATTCCCGGCAAGGGCATTACCGGAATATTCGGCGAGTCCGGCTCCGGAAAGACGAGCCTGCTGCGGTGTATCGCCGGGCTGGAGCGCACCGAAGCAGTCGACTCGACGCCTGTGCACAAGCGACGCATCGGCTACGTCTTCCAGGAGCCGCAGCTTTTCGCGCACCGTAATGTTCGGCAAAACATCGAGTACGGCATGCGGCGCAATTCAGCGGGTCATACGTCGTTGAAGGAAGTTGTATCGATGCTCGAACTCGGCGACTTGCTGGAGCGGTCGGTATCCGGACTCTCCGGCGGCGAGGCACAACGCGTCTCGATCGCCCGCGTACTTTGTCAGTCGCCGAAGCTGATTCTGATGGACGAGCCGCTGTCGGCACTCGACGAGCG
>DDIP01000005.1:0-810 GCA_002338605.1 Proteobacteria bacterium UBA1847
GTCAGACAAGGGGAAGCTTACGGCGAGGCTGTCGCTATCAGCCGGCATCGGCAGCAATGCTTCGATCTCCTCAACCGACGCTGCATTCGGCAACTCGGTGAACACGGTCTTGAGATAGGCATACGGCTCGATGCTGTTGGCCTTTGCCGTTTCGATCAGGCTGTAGAGGTTGGCACTGGCATTGGCGCCATTGACCGTGTCACAGAAGAGATAGCGACATGCGCCAGCGTTCCCGGGGAAGCCAGGCTCTTCGGGATTGGCTGGTTCGGCATCGCAGCCGTCTTTAGCTCGCCATCGCAAGTCCCGCAGGCGTAGGTCTTACGAACGTGGCGGATCACCCGCACCGTCGCCGGCTGGATATCGAGCTGTTCACTGACTTTCTCGCTCACCGGCTCAAGCGCGGCGGCACACTTGCCGCAGCGACAGTCGGTCTCTTCGAGTTCGTGCACGACCTCGACCCGCGGAAAAGTCTTCGGCAATGGCCTGCGGCCGCCTTTCTTTCTACGATGCGCGGGAACCGCCACGGTGTCGCCCTGATCGTCGCTGCGGCCTTCTTTGTGTACCGACATTGAGGCCTCTCGGCCTCGTTGAAGGCCAAGGCCAACTGATCGAGCGAGAAGCGCTCGCTCCTCGCACCAAAATGCTGATGCCGAGCCAGGCGGATCTATTCGAGCAACTGGTCGATGAACAATGACTGCTGCTCAACCTTCGCCTGCAGCTCGCGCACCAGTGCCGTCAGTTCGGTTGTGCTTTGCGGCAGTGTGTCGTTGTCGTTGGTCATCGGTTCTACAGCACCCGGTGATGTGGCAG
>DDIP01000005.1:915-12993 GCA_002338605.1 Proteobacteria bacterium UBA1847
GTGATGTGGCAGCTGGCCGTTGCCCTGGGTAATCGTCAGCGGATAACCATCGAGCAGCCAGTTGATCTCCTGTACTGTCAATTTCAGCACGTCAACGGGCATTGACAAGGGCCATTTGAAGCGCGACTTCTCGAGCTTGTAGCAGCATTTTTCGGCTATCGGTCGAAAAACGCACTCCTCGATTACGATTGGACCGGGAAGTCGTGCGGGTTTTCAGAATCTATTCGAAAGCTTTTCCGCCGGTTGCAGCCCACCACACCGCGCCCAAGATATGTTGTCTGTACCAGGGCAACTCGTAAATTCCTTCCGGGTGCCCCAAGCCTGTATGAAAGGATCTTCCGCCTTCAAAATCTTCCTGATACCAGGCCATTGGGTGGTAGTCCGGCATTTTGCCCCCGGGAAAGGTCGCTTCATCGACCGTCAAGACAACTTCAATATTGTCTGACAGTTCCAAATAGTTGTACCACTCTTCCGTCACCAGCCATTTCTTCGGTAAATGGGCGGTTGATGGATGATCCGGCTTTTCATTATTGGCAATTGCCGTCCAAATTCCCGGATTTGGATGGCGGTTCCACACACCACCGACCAGTTTTACATACCAGGGCCATTCCATCATGGTGAACGAGGCTGAGTGTATCGCTACAAAATTTCCACCCTGATGGATGTAATTTTGTAGCGCCTTTCTTTGATTGTCATTCAGAATATCGCCGGACGTATTCATGAAAACAATGACGTCCATACTATTCAGTTGTTCCTGATCGTCAAAGAAGTCCGATTGTTCAGTCCAGGTGAGGCCAAAGTGATTATCCTGGCTCAACTCTTTGAACATCTGCACTCCACTCGGAACTGAAAGGTGCTGATAGTCCAGGGATTTCGTAAACAAAAGAACCTGGAACTGCTCCTGATTCTGCTGCAAGCGTTGTGCATATGAATTGGTACTAACGAATGTAAGTAGTCCCAGCAGAATAACGACTAGCTTTTTCGACATGGCTTCTTTGATTGAATGTTTTTGAATCATCATAATCTTACTTTAGTAGGAGTCAGTTTATTGTCCGATGAACGTGTTCCAAGTTTACCGGCGTTGCCATTGCCCCAGCAGTAAACTTCATCATTCGATGAAACACCACAGGCGTGATCATTGCCGACAGTAATGTCCTCAAATTTCAAATCCGTTGATACAGCGGCAGGCTCGACTCGCATTGTTGTTGTACCATCGCCCAATTGCCCTGATCCATTCCTTCCCCAACAATACGCCTTGCCGTCAGTCGTAATCCCACAGGTTTGAAAGGTCCCGGTCGCAAGTAAAGTAAAAGGTAGACCCCCTTTTACTTCTCTCGGCGTCATCAAATTCTCAATAACACCTAAACCGCCTCCAGAACCAATACCCAATTTTCCGTACCTGCCGCGTCCCCAACAGACTGCTTTATCCGTCGTACTAATCGCACAAGCATGATCGAGACCAACGCTTACCGAGGCTGGTTTAAAATGAAACCCGCCTGCCACAAGCCCTGGGGCGATTTTCCGGTCACGATCGTCATCTCCCTGGCCTAACAAACTGCCGAAATCACTTGCTCCCCAGCAATAGGCATCCCCGTTTGTCGATACTCCGCAGGTTGTTGCCGATGCGGCATCGATTGAGCCAAAAGTCAGTCCACCGGAAACGGGTACGGGTACCGATGAGCTCTCGATTGAATCATTTCCAAGAATTCCATCTTCGCCTCTACCCCAGCAATACCCGTCTCCATCGGTGGTTATTCCGCATGTATGCGCCAATCCGGAATTGACCGATGCAAAAGACAAGCCGCCGGATACAGCGGTCGGAACCATGCTGTTTTCGGAAGATCCGTTTCCGAGTCGGCCATACCGACCACGCCCCCAGCAATAAGCCTCGTTGTCGGCTGAAACACCGCAGGTATGGTCCCAACCCACACTGATTGACTTGTATTCAATACCTCCAGAAACTGCAACGGGCGTCATACTGGACTTGGTTGTACCGTTGCCCAACTGGCCTACTGAATTATCTCCCCAACAATAAGCCTTGCCATTCGATTTGAGTATGCACGTGTGGTCCTCACCGGCGCTCACTGATGTTTCTGCATAAGCAGGTACAGACGCGATGAGCAATCCGATCAATAAGTAGCTTTTGCTAAATGTAGTGTTCATTGTTTGGTTTCTGCGTTTTGTTTTAATGATTAGGGACAAAGGTTTTCAAACTAAGGTCATCAATTAACAGTCTGTCAATAAAACCAGGATGATTGAGACTTAATGCGATTTTCATCTGCCCTGCTTAATGGACGTTACATCATCTACTCATGACGTGACCGAGTCAATTCGCATTGACGAGTCGACAACGTCCCGGAGTTTATCTCGCTGGCGCTTGCCGAATAAGCTGAAAATACGAGTGCAATACTCGGCTGCAGAAGACAATGAAAACCAGCGCAGAACACACAGTTAAAATGTTTCAATTGAATCTAACGAGACAAGTTGCTTGATTTGTACTGATTCCGAACGGTGAGAAAAGTCCGACGCGTGACCAAATCCAGCCGGAACTAACCAGGGAAGGTTGACGATCCGCTCGCCTCGAACAAGGCCTACGGCATCATTCGTAACAGTGTGAAGTGATAAAAGCGAGCATCTGTAGTCGGGGTAGGTTTACCGGTACCAAACAGACTTTGTGGGCGCAAGTTGGGCACTTGACAGTATCGGAAACCGTATAGGCCGCCCGGAGGCCTTCAAGCAAGCCTCGAAATTCAGCGGAGCCTTGTCCGTCTAAACAGGGGAACTCCAGGGCCAGCACCGCGGCATCGAAGTTCAGATCTGACCCGGGCTCACGCAGTATTCCGCTCGGCGCGAACCACGCGATCAGGAGGAAGAATACGATGCTGAAGACCAGGTAGAGCCGCAGTGGTGGTGAGTAGGCGACTCGACGACCCGCAAGAAATTCGCCGGTGAGCATGCCCGGATGCCGAAACAGGGTCCTTACTGTCGAGGCAGCTCGCCCATCAACCTCGAAGGTCTCGCTAATGACGGCGCCGACCAGGCTCCAGATGGGTTTTTCGAGGTCGAGATTTCGCTGGCCGCAAGTCGAACAGTATTCTCCGTCGAGGCTCGATTGGCAGTTGCTGCAAACAGGCATGCCGCAGTAATACATGGCCCGCTGCGCATGGTCAATTGGGCGGCTGGTTCTCGCTTATTGCTGACCGTCACTATTTTCTGCTGATTCAACATTGCAGGCAACAGAGCCATAGAGTTTCATGAATATGCCTCGATCGCGCATCGGACTTGGCGACCGAATGTCGATCTCCAACCAGCACTCTAAAGTCCGAACTCTACCGTGACGGCTCTTGGACCGGCAGCAATCCCGATTTCACATAGCATCGGTCCCGTCGGATTTCCCGGGTCCGCAATCACAGCGTCACAATTGAACCACCGTGTCCACCTCGCCCCCTGGTTTATTGGCCGCAGCCGGATCGGTGACTGGCTCACGGGTAGGCCTACGGTGCAAGCCGCCGTGCAGTCCAGTAAACCAGTATTGACGTCAACGACTCGCGCACCCGTCGCTGGGGCGTCGAAAGCGACGGTAACGTTATTATTACCCGCACCGGCGATCGTATCGAACATCGCGATGCAGCCAAGATTGCCGTCCACCGTAACCGTGGTCACAGCCGGACTGCCCGGCGCACAATCGCCGCTGCCACTGCCAGCGCCCCAACCCGCGAACTGGTACCCTGGCTCCGGTGTCGGGGTCAGTGTAACCTGCGTGCCATCAACAAAGGTTTCGAAACAATCGGAATTTGCCGGACCGCAGTCGAACCCAGGAGGGCTGCTGGTAACGCGGCCGCCGAACGGACCACCTGCGATCGGTACACGATTATTCTCCAATACCGTGATCGTCATGTTGTAGGTCTGCGATGACAGGTTGCGGAAGCGTGCGGTGCAGTCGCGTGCCTGATCCATCGTCACTTGTGCCACAAAGTTCGTTTCAAGATGGCAACCGGCAGTCGGGTCGCTACTTGTCCAGCCAAGAAATGCGAAGCCGCCTAGCGCTTGCGCATTCAGGCTTACGACTGTGCCTTCGTCGTAATCCTCGCTGCAATCGGTGCCCGGCAGAGTACAAACAATGCCGCCAGGTGCACTGTTGACAGAGCCGCCCGGATTCGTGCTGGTCGCAGGCTGTCCGTCAACGTCCAGCGCCACCTGCAGGGTATGGCGCGTCGGTAAAGGCCCGCCGGAGAAAGTCGCCGAGCACAGCGTGTCTGCCGTCATCGTCAGGAACAGGCTTTGGCTCGAACCAAACTGTGCGCAATCGTCGGCCCAGCCGAGGAAGCGCTCCGGTGGCGCGACCGAGATTTCCAGTCCCACGGGCGTGCCAAGCGGGTAGGTTGCCGAACACAAGTTCGGTACACCCTGCGCAGCGCAATCAATGTCTCCGTTTCGGTTCGACAGGATGCGGCCGTTGCCGGTCACCTGCGTTGCGAGATTGACGGTCGTGCCATCGTCCGCTTCAAAGAAGACGTCCATGGTGGTATCGAAATCCAGGGTCACCACGCAACGATGCGGATTGGACAGTCGGTCAGTGCACTGCGCGCCCCAGCCGCGGAAACGTACCGAATCGGAATCGTCAACTCGCAACGTGACGATGCTGCCTGTCGGGCGGACGATATCGCAGAACGTGTCCTCACCCATGCCGCAGCGAATGCCCTCCGGCGTACTCAGGATCAAGCCGCGTTCGCTGCCGGCCTGGTTGACGGTCAGCGTGCGCGGCGCATTGACCGGCGTCATCAGGGGATCATCGCTGACCGTGCCGAAGCATTGGCGTGCCTCGGCCATTTCGCCGTTGGAAGTAGCGCCTAAGCTAATTGAACCGAGAGACAGCGTTTTCGGCGCGTCGGGCCCAGGCGATTCGAGCGTCGTGTCCGGCGCGGGAAGCGTGTCCGCCGCGTAATCGGTAACCTCGAATACATAGCCAGGAATCGTGCCTATCTGCGTATTGCAGCCGGCAGCCACTTCGCCGTCCGGGCCGAGGCGCAACACCCAGGCTTCGGAGCGAACCCCCAGCGAGTACGATCGGCCGGCAATCAGGTAGCCGCCGTCACTGGCGATTGCGAGGCTTTCGGCGACTTCGGATTTACCCGCACCGTAGAGCTGCGCATTGATCACGTCGCCGGCCCCATCGAGGTGCATCAACATGACATTGTCACCGCCGAGCCCACCGGTGACGGGAAAACCACTATCATCTACGGCGCTTTGACGCGCACCACTGACCGTTGCCAGAATCTTGATGCCACCGTTCGGGTGCCCGGCGATGCGAATATTTGTGCCCATTGCACCCGGCAAACGGTATCCCCGGCTCCAGAGGAAATTGATGTTCCGGTCGAAAACAAAAAGCTCTACGCTGAAACCTCGCTCCGGGTCTTGCTTCTGGTCCTGCAAAGTCAAGAGCGGGGCTGCGACGACAAAGTCGCCGTTCGGAAGTCGAGTGATCCTGGAGCGAGCGCCGTCGAGTATGTTCCCGCCAGAAGCGTCGAAATGCCGTCCGAGAATCATCGCCAGACTTCGCGTTCCGTCCGGCTCAAAGCGCAACAGTCGCAATGACTGATAGAGATTACCGGATTCAAGAGCAAGCCAACCCGAATCTGTTTCAGCGATGTCAGCGACTCTCTCTCCGTCAAGGTTTTTGAGGTTCGCGACCGGGCTCATTGTGCCGTCGGTCATCACGCGTTGAGGTGGATAGCCTTGGGTTTCATACCAGAAATGCGGCAGAACAACATTGCCAAGGGCCGACCTATAGTACGGCACTCCCCCCCAGGGGCAGCAGATCTCTCGCCGCGCCTGATCCATTACGACGGGTTGTACCCCGAATTCGTTAACCAGGGCATTGTAGCTCTGTCCAATGACGACGAACTCGTTTCGCGAGGTTTCGATCGCCGCGATGCCGGCGCTTTGAGGGCGAAAGCTTGGGTCCGCTATCTCATACACATCGATACTCTCCAGGCTCGACGGGTCGTATCGCCAGAGTTCACGAGAGTTAAAATCAAGCGCGCCTCCCGAAATTGTCGCCGCCGGCGCAACGAAACCTGCCTCCGAAAAAGTATATGGACTCTGGACAGGCTCCAACATTGAGAAAGTGTCTGACAGCGTTGCTTGCGTCGTCGAAATTGTAACTTCGTCAATACTCTTGGCGCGAATTGCAACGATGTTGATACGCCCGTCTTCGACTTCCTCAACTTGGAGTGAAAAAAGTCTGAGACTATTCTGGCTGAGCGCCGTAGTTGCGAAACTAGCATCGGTGTCGCCGTTTGCCTGCAGCCGAAAGGCGTTGACTACCAGCCTTATATCGGCACTCGTAACCACCCAGTCACTGCATGCGTTGGCACCGACACAGCTTTGCACGGCAAATTGTGGCCGACGAACAGAACCAGACCCATCTAAGTCAGGCACAGACCCGAACTCTCTCTGCCACACGGTTTCGCCGTCGCGATCCAGTCTCGTCACCGAGTCGCCGTGGCTCAACAGCACGCCGTCATTTTTTTGCCCATCGCGTTGCCCGCTGTCGTCGGGATCGTCGGTAAGATAGGCGTGCCGAATGTCGGCGAACGCGACGTCCAGTACGCGCGAGAAACGCGAGCTGCCATCGCGGCGCAGCACCTTCAGGATCGATTTCCTGTCGGAGGCGCGGCCGTGTTCATCAATGTAGATGACCTCGCCATTACCGTTACCGAAAACGCGCCCGGTGCCGGGTCCGTTGATATCCGTGCCCGTGGGCGATGCCTCCTCCCGCCGTAACCATTGGAGCTGCCCGCCGTTGGCAGAAAGCACAATGCTGCTCAGAGCATTGCGGGTAGTGGTCACATTTCCGTCGCGGTCCGTGACGAGGTTCGCCCGGCTGGGGCCGGACGCGGTACAGCTGCCGTCTTCGCCGGCGACCACGCTGTTAAGCCAGTCCTGCGACTCCAGCAACCCACCGTCTGAGGCGGCCAACTCAAACCCTGGCCAGCCGCCGCTGTCGACGGCCAGCTCCCAGAGCACATTTCCCTGGAGGTCGAGGCGCATGACCACGGTATCAACCGGTTGCGGACCGGCAGTATCGCCGGCTTCGCGCCCGCTACCAACGAGGCAGAACTCCCCGGATCGTGCCTGGTCGACACCCAGGAACGATGTTGGAACTTTATTAACTTCGCTGTCAATGCGGTGCTCCCATTGCAGGTTACCGTCTATGTCGAGCTTGGCAAACCACATTTGACCGACGAAATCGTGGTCAAGGACAGCAGGAACATCGTAACGGGCTGCGTCTCTCTGGCTGAGATCCAGGTAGCCTCCAACCACGCCCATGACTGCGTAGCCACCGTCCTGCGTTTCAATGAAATTGTATGCGCCGTCGTCCAGATCGGTGCCAAACGATTTCGAAAACGTCGCGGCTCGGATCGTGCCGTCCGGATTGGTTTCGGCTCCACCTCCGCCGCAGGCGGAAACGAAAAATAATGGAAGGCCAAATAGAAAAACGAACAAGCCTTGTGGATATCCAGGACCATTTTTCACGGCGGTACACTCCCAATCGGTGACGTCTGCTGTTTTGGAAGTGTAGGGACTACGGCAGGCCGGGCCATCACCTGTTTAGGTGATGCGGATTGGCAACAGGAGGTGAACTGTGGTGCCGTTGATACTGCTCGTCAGATTAAGCGTTGCGCCCAATTCCTGAGCTCGGCGGCGCAGGTTGGCTAACCCTTGCCCGGTGGAGGTGTGAACATCGAAGCCGCAACCGTCATCGCTGATGCTCAGACTGATGTGCTCAGATTCCAGGTGAGTGGCTACAGTAATGGTCTTCGCCCCGGCATGATGAATGATGTTCGCAACGGCTTCCTGAAAAATACGAAGAACGTTCAATACCCGTTCCGGGCCGAGGTTGGGGATATCAGGCAGCTCTTGTACTTGCCAGTCAAAACGCAGGCCGTTTTGTTCCACGAGCTTTTGGGCGCGATGACGAAATGAACCCAGGACGGTGAGCAGGTTGCCATCGTTCGGAGTGAGTGAGTCGACAATAAGTCGCAAGTCCTGCAATGCCGCTCGTATATCAGGTTCCAGATGCTGCAAAGCGGGGTCCTCCTCCACCTGCGACAAGATCTGCAGCAGGTGGCCGCCCAACCCATCATGCACATCGCGCATAATGCGAGCACGCTCCGTTGCGAGCGCGCGTTCGGACTCGACCCGCTTCAGGGTCTCAAAGTTTTCCTGTAGTTGCCGATGTTTTTCCTGGACCCGTGACTCCAGTTCAACGCTCAGCGTTTCCGCATCCTGCAAGGCCCTGGAAAACCGATACATCAGGATGAAGGAAAAGCTGATCAGAACGAGACCGGCACAATATTGCAGGTAGTACGTGGATTCCTGGCTGCCACCGCCCTGCTCCCAAAGGTAGTCTCGAATGCCAATCACCAGTACAACGTTCGCCACCACCATCAAGACGATTCGTTCCATGTTTGGTTTCGCCATGACCCCGCGCACCATCTGCACCAGCAAGAGTCCGCCGAGTACAAGGATACTGGGCGTCCAAAGCAGTCTGGAGAAATGCATTAAGCCCGCGCCATCAAAATAGGCCAATCCGCCTAAGGGGATAAAACCTGGCAGCAACCAGATCGCGAAAATTCGCTCTATCCTGGGCGCGCGCAGGCCCATAAAGCGGTTGGTGAACACGAATGCACTGAAGACAAACAGGCCGAGCGAATAGTATGAAATTGACAACCACAACCAATAGTCAAATGGAATTTGAGTGACCAACTCGTGGCCTTGATGAACGCTCCAGCACAAGAGCGCAATCGCATACCAGGCGTAAGCGGGTTCCTGCGACCGAAGAACGGCCAGCGGGCCGATAATTAGTGCAACCACCAGCATGGCAATCAGGATTGTCAGCGGCAGCCAGAAGCGAAAAGCGTGGACCGACGTCGCGGCCGGCAACAGGCTCGTGACGGGTCCCAAATAGACCGGGCTCAGCGCAACCGACTGATGTGGTCGCACAAAGTGGATGTCGACGATATTGGGCCCGGTGTTTAGTAGCTGCGCCGAAAATTCAAACATCAACGGTGTTCTGTGATCGGCCAGTGGCGGCTCCATGGCGCCGCCGTTGCCGATGGATGTACCGTTTATGAATACCTCGATATTGCCCAGCACGACCGGCGCGTAAAACGCCCAGCGCCGCTCGGCGGGTTTGTCCACGTTAACGGCTAATCGATACCACGCACTCGCATAGCTGGAATGCGGCGTTGCCTTGTGCGTGGGCAGATCGACAGGCTGCCAGGTCCCTGCTACGGGTGGGACGTTGCTGTAGTCAACAAGGAGCTCGGCCTGATCCAGTCGCAAAAGAGGATCAAGCTCCGTCCGCTGTTCAATGGCGTGCAAGGTTTGCAATACCAGGACCGGAGCGGCAACCAAGCCGACAAGTATCCCGATACGCATGCGCCACGTTATTCTGAAGTCCTCATGTTTACCAAACCCAGGCGGGCCGCTTCGAACACAGCTTGCGAGCGTGAATTTACGGCGAGCTTGGCGTAGATTTGTTTGGTGTGTGAACTCACGGTATTGATGCTGACTTCAAGTAAGTCAGCGACTTCCTGATACGTAAAGCCTTTCGCGGCCAGATTGAGAACCTCCAACTCCCGTGCGGATAGCGGTTCCTGGACAGCCTTGCCACATGATCGAGTCTGCGAAAACTGCCGTATCAGGTGGCGGGCAATACTGGGGGAAATCGGCGAACCGCCGTCCAGCAACTGTTGCAGGGTGGCACCGATCGCTTCGCGATCTTCATCCTTGAGGATGTAACCCCTCGCGCCGGCTTGAATAGCTCGGATGACACGATCTTCGTCGCCGAATACTGAGATCACCATTATCGGGAGTTCCGGATTTGCCTTCGCCTGTTCGGCGATCAGCATACATCCATCTCCGTCAGGGAGGCCTAAGTCGACCAGCAAGATATCCGGTGGGTTTTGGTGCAGAGCACTGCGTGCTTCAGAAAGTGTCGCACTGGCCGAGACGACACAAAACCGGCCTGTTGCCTCAACATGCCTCACCAGCCGTTTTCGTGTGGCTGCGTTATCTTCAACAATGGCAATGTTAACCGGACTTAACATGCAACAGATACTAGCAACTGTGGCTCTCGAGGCACCACCTATTCAGGTGATATGCACTGGAGTGACTGCTACTTGTGGCTGCAGCAAGCCGACACGCCACCCTGCAAAGTAGTGAGAAGCGTCCTTATTGACGCGACCTTTGTCACCGTATTCGTCTCGGTGGCGTCAGTCCTGAGGGCTTCGAACAGGCCTCATTTTGAGGGTGTGGCGTGTCGTCAATACTTTGGGAAGTCCAAAGTGTTAACTATGTGTGCGGAACAAGGTGTAAACCATGTGACCGGAACGGACCCTACACTACCGACATACCTAGCACACTAATTGCGACGCCAATCTTGCCTGGCGTTCCAATTCGTCCGGCTGGTTCGATAAGCTCGCCTAGACGGCGCGCGTCTCGTCGTCGTTAACCAGCCACGGCTCATTTTGCACGCGAAGCAATGCCCCCATGCGATTCTCAACGCCGAGCTTTTTGAGCACGGAGGAGACGTGGTTTTCGATCGTTCGTTTCGAACGTGACATCGCGGTCGCAATCTCAGGGTTAGATAGGCCTTCGGCGAGCAGCGATAGCACGGCCTGCTCCTTCTTTGTGAGACCCAGGGGATGACTGCGTGCAAACTGGTACGGTCCGCGCTTACTTTTCGGCAGGTCGTCGGCCACGCCAAGCACCTTGGCCGTCTGCTGAATGCGCATCGCCAGGGCCTCCGCACCCAGGTCTCGCGATAAATTGAGTGCTGCCGACAGAGCATCGAGCTGCGATCCGCGTGCGAGAGTCAGTGCGGCAGAAAGCGGCGCGCCTAATGCCGTCCAGGCATCAGCGGATTTAACGCGATCACCCTGTAGTTCGAGCGCGTGTGGCTCAGGCGCAGACCGCGCAAACTCAGCGGGAATCTTGACGCCAAAGTGTCGACCCCAGACTGCGATTTCTGCGCGATACCACTCGAGCATGCTGTCTGCGCCAATGGCGACTAATTCATTCAGGCTCCTCTCGACCATGTGCGGCTGCTCGCTTAGCCAGCCGTGCAGCGTGCGAGTCAGAAGTGCAGGCACGATGTATTGCGGCTCTTCGGTCGTTGCCGAGTGTTCTAAAGCATTGCTTGAGGTTTCTTCCGCATCATCCGAGCCCAACAGGACGAGTACGCGGGCCAGCACGAGTCGAGCGGGCAGCTTCATAAGAAGAGTCGGGCGATCGAGTGCCAGGACACCCCGCGCAATCGTCTCGGCATCGCGGAGCTTTCCCTGTTCGCAGCGAAGCTGTGCTTGCCGTCCTACAAGGTAGTGCGTCCAAGAATCGAGATCGTTCTGCGTATCGAACGCAATTCCTTCCGATGTGATGCGCTCGGCAAGCTCGAAATGTTTGAATTCGACCGCGTACTCAGACAGGTTCGTGTACACACGTGCCGCGTGTTCGTGAAACGCATGCTCTCGCGCGATGACCAGGCTTTCGTTCAGCCGATCGACGCCTCGACAATCTCCGCGAAAGGCCTCCGCGGTACCGACATTGCAAAGAGCGTGCGCCCGAATCTCTGGTTCATCTAGTTTCTCGGCAAGCGTGAGAGCCTTTACACCCCATTCAATTGCCATTGGCATGTTGTCATTCAACATATGCAACTGAGAACGCATGCTATACGCCATCGCTCGCTCAGCGCTCGGCGGTGACTCCTCAAGCAGTCGGACCGCTTCGTCAGCGAAGCGATTGGCCTCTGCAGACTCTGCGCGATACCAGTGCAGTCGAGACAGCCATCGAAGGTTTTCCGCAACTTTTTCTTTCCGGCCCAGCGCGCGCCACAAGGTAATCGCGTGCCGCCGTGCATCAATCACATCATCGTCGATACGCAGCGAGAGTCCCGCCTCGTAGGCCCATCGTTCGTAGATTTCTGCCGCAAGCTCTGGTTCTGCCACATCAACAAACCGCAGGGCAGTCAGCAGATGGGCGGCAGCCTCCTGATGCGCGCCGACGGCCGCC
>DDIP01000151.1:0-697 GCA_002338605.1 Proteobacteria bacterium UBA1847
CATGTTGCCCGGCGCCGGTTTCTGCGATGACACGCTTCGCACCGAGGCGCTTTGCAAGTAGCGCCTGACCGATTGCATTGTTGATCTTGTGTGCACCGGTATGCGCAAGATCTTCCCGCTTGATCCAGACTTCAGCGCCCCACGCCTTGCTGAGTTGCGTTGCGAACGTCAGCGCGGTGGGGCGACCTACCCACTCGTGCAGCTCTCGCTGAAACGCTTTCTGAAATGCGGCGTCGTGCAGGTGCTCGCGTACACCCGCTTCCAGACGCTCAAACGCCGGCACCAGTGTTTCGGGAACATAACGGCCGCCGAACGGACCAAAGCGGCCGCGACTATCGGGCGTTTCGCCGTTTATTGCGGCCTGCAGCAACCGACCGGCTTCTTCGGCAGTGAACAAACTGCTCATAACGAATTCTCCGCAGCGCGAACTGCATTGATGAATTTTCTTATCAGGCCGATATCCTTGCGGCCCGGCTCTGATTCGACGGCGCTCGAAACATCCACGCCATAGGGCCTCACTTTCAGAACCGCCGTCGCGACGTTATCGGCATGCAGCCCGCCGGCAAGCATCATTCGTCCGCCGAGTGCCAGCTTTGCTGCCACCGACCAGTCGACGGTCAGGCCCCTGCCGCTCTTGCGGCCTTCGTAAACATATGTGCCATCCGTCGATGGCGGCTGGCCACCCTCGCGATAGACC
>DDIP01000151.1:827-15211 GCA_002338605.1 Proteobacteria bacterium UBA1847
CGGCAGCCGGTACGTCCAGCGAATCGAAGTCTTCTGCGTCAGTTTGCAGCACGTCGGGCCGAAAAACACGTAGCACCGTTTGCCATTCTGCATCGGACGGGTGCAGCATGACGGCAACGCGCCTGACGGATTCGGGAACCATTGCGCTGATCCCGGCGGCTGTCTTCGGTGTCACTTTTCGGACCGAATCGGCAAATACGAATCCGACGGCATCCGCGCCGGCTTCGACCGCAGCTGATACGTCGTCAGCTGTAGTCAGTCCGCAGATTTTCACCTGTAAGTTCAATCTGCCGCACCGGCTTCGCGCATCGCGGTAATCAGGGCCGCCGGGTCTTCACTTCTCATCAGCGCGGTGCCTACAAGTGCGACCTGGTAGCCGAGGCCCGCTGCCCGATTGGCATCGCTAGCCGCATACAGACCGCTCTCCGCAACGCACTTCGCCGCCGGCAGCATCGGCGCCAGTTTGCGCAATCGATCGGGATCGACTTCCAGCGTCCGGAGATTGCGTGTATTGACGCCGATCAGAAGTTGATTGCGGGCTGCTCGATCCTGGTTTGCGGCAATGTCGAGCAGGGCAGACGATCGACGCAAGTCATCTTCGTCGAAAGATTCCAGCAAGACAAACATGTCAAAGTGCCACGCTTCCTGAAGCATCGCGTAGAGTTTTGCATCGCTTAACATCGCAGCGATCAGCAACACACCACTCGCCCCGGCCTTGCGCGCTTCCAGAATCTGTACCGGTGCAACCAGGAAATCCTTACGCATGACCGGCACCGCCGGCACTGCATCAACCACGTGCTCGAGATGCCGTAATTCTCCATCAAAACGACTGGGTTCTGTCAGCACCGACACTGCCGCAGCACCACCCGCGGCGTAGGCGGTAGCCCTGCTGCGACGAGCGGTCTCAGCATCAATGTGTTCGGCATTGTGCAACAGACCTTCAGCGGGTGACCGTTCCTTGATTTCTGCAATGACATCGAAAGCGCCGAGCTTCAGAGGAACGACGGCCTTGTCAAAATCGGAGGAACGAAACCGTGCTTCGTTCAGATCCGCCGCCCGTTCCTGGCTGCTGGTCGCCATTTTTCTCAGGAAATCGCCCATTAGCCACCAAAGTGCTGTTGCAGACGCGAAAGAAATTTTTCGGCATGACCATCGTCGATGGCAGCCGCCGCTTTGGCGACCCCATCTTTCGCGGTCTTTGCGATGCCTTGAACTTCGAGCACCAGCGACGTACCCATCAGCAATGCATCCCGGTGCGCTCCCTTGTCATCACCGGTAAATACGCGTTGCAACTCGCGGGCATTGCGCTCCGCGTCGCCGCCTTCGAGATCACCGGGCCGACAGCGTTTCAGTCCGTAGTCCTCCGGGCCGCGCCGGCTCTCGATGACGCTCCCTGGCCGCACATCGTAGAGCCAGAACTCGCCCGCCGGCGTTGCCTCGTCCCAACCCGGTTCACCATGCACGACAAACGCACGCTCAAGCGGCATGCCCGACAACGTATCGGCCATCAGCTGTGCCGCCTCTTTGCTGTATGCACCAATCAGCTGAAACGGCGGTGCCGCCGGATTGGTCAGTGGACCGAGAACATTGAACACGGTGCGCACCGACAATGCCGCCCGAATCGGAACGACAGCTTTCATTGCCGGGTGATAGGCCGGTGCGAACAGGAACGTGAAATTCGTCGCCTTGAGGCAGTCGACCGCCTCTTTTTCATGCAGTGGCAGCGGCATGCCCAGGCATTCCAGCATGTCCGCACTGCCCGAGCGACTCGAAACCGAGCGGTTGCCGTGCTTGACGACACGTGAGCCGCACGCCGCTGCAAGCAGGCCGGTTCCGGTCGAAAGATTGAGGCTTCCGGATCCGTCGCCACCGGTACCGACCGTATCCACCGTCGGCGCACCGTCGGGGATCTGTGGATGAATGGCCAGCTCGCGCATGGCCGTCGCAAAGCCACGTATCTCGTCGGCGGTCTCGCCCTTCGCGCGCATACCCGCGAGCAGCGCACCTGCCAGCGCCGGCTCCAACTCGCCTTCAGCGAGTTTCAACATCAGCTCATAGGCCCGCTTTTCGCCAATTGCCTCACCGTTGAGGAGACTGTCCAGCAGCAAGCTGTATTCCTTACTCATGGGCACTCCATGCGCATGAAGTTGGTCATCAGCGTGTCCCCTTCCGGCGTCAGGACACTCTCCGGGTGAAACTGCACACCCTCGATCGGCAGTGTTTTATGGCGCACACCCATGATCACTCCGCCTTCGGCTGTCGCTGTGACCTCAAGGGTCGGCGGCAGGGATCCCGTTTCCGCACACAGCGAGTGGTAGCGACCCACTTCGAAGGGCTGTGATATTCCCTCGAACACCGTTTTACCGTCATGTTCTATGAGGGATGTCTTGCCATGCATCAGGCGCTCGGCCCGCACGATATTGCCACCCTGCTGCTGCACGATGCTCTGGTGACCGAGGCAGACACCGAGTACCGGTACACGACCGGCGAAAGCCGCGATCATCGCAATGGATACACCGGCGTCCTCCGGCCGGCCCGGGCCCGGCGAAACGACGAGGTGTGTCGGATCGATCGCCAGTCCCTCGTCAACACTGATCATGTCGTTGCGATACACCATGACCTCGGCACCGTGTGCTGCAAATGCCTGCACGAGGTTATAGGTGAACGAATCGTAGTTATCGATCAGCAGCATTCGTACGTGAGCGAAGGATTTCGAGGCCATCACAAGCCCTCCTCGGCCATCTCCAGGGCACGTCGCAATATGGCACTCTTTGCCAGCACTTCCTGATATTCCCTGGCCGGTACGGAGTCGGCAACGATACCGGCCCCAGCCTGGAAACTGTACTCATCGCCGGCGAATACCAATGTTCGAATGGTGATTGCCTGATCCATGTCGCCACTCAGTCCGAAATAACCTGCCGTACCCGCATACAGTCCGCGCCCGACGGATTCCATTTCTTCAATAATCTGCATCGCGCGCACCTTCGGTGCGCCAACCAGGGTGCCGGCGGGAAAGCTCGCAGCAAACAGGTCGAACTGGTCGAAATTCCCGGCGAGTGTTCCCTGCACACCGCTGACAATATGCATGACATGGCTGTAGCGTTCGATCGCCCGATAAGGCTCAACCTGCACGCTGCCCGGGCAGGCAACCCGGCCCAGGTCGTTGCGCGCAAGATCCACCAGCATCACGTGCTCTGCGGCTTCTTTCGGATCTGCCAGCAATGCCCTTTCATTGGCGAGATCTTCTTTGGAGTTCGCACCGCGCGGCAGCGTGCCGGCAATGGGTCGCAGCGACGCGGTGCTCCCGTGGAGTTTGACCAGCGCTTCAGGTGATGAGCCAACGACCTTGAGGTCACCAAAATCGAAATAGAACATGTAGGGCGAAGGATTCAGCAATCGCAGCGCCCGGTACACTTCGAATGGCGGCACGTTGGTCTTACCGCGAAACAGCACCGACAGCACAATCTGGTAGATATCACCTGCCACAATGTATTCCTTGCAGGCCTCGACACGTTCCGAGAATTCCTGCTCGCTCAGGCTCGCTTCGGCTTGCCCGACCGACACAGAGTTTGTTGGCGGTGGAACTGCTCCTCGCAGCAACTCGATCACTTTCGTGCGCAATGCCTGCCGATCCGACTCGGGGCCGTCGTGCAGAATGGCAACCCGTCGGGTCAGGTGATCGAAAACCAATAACGATGCCGGTGCCACGAATGCCGCATCGGGAATGTTCGTCTGCTTTTCGGTGTCCACCGGCAGGCGCTCGAAAAGACGCACAACGTCGTAGCCCGACACACCCACCAGGCCACCGGCAAATGGCAAATCCCTGTCCGGCTGCGGTCGCGGTGCGATTTCAAGAATCCGCCGCAGCGCGGCCAGGTACTCCTGCCGGTTTTCCGGTCTTCGCTCCTGCTTGCCGTCGATCGTTAGCGACGACCCGTCCATGCGAACTTCCACGGCATCACCAAAGCCCAGGAACGAGTAGCGCGCGAGCCGTTCGCCACCCTCCACGCTCTCCAGCAGGAAGCGCGGGCGAAGTGTCTTGAGCTTCAGATACGCCGACACCGGGGTGTCAAGGTCGGCAGCGATGTCAAAGGGTGCCTGCATTGTCTGTGTTGCGGCCTTGGGCCACTCCTGCGTTTGGGCATAAAAAAACCCGTCCCTGTTTGCGGCAGAGACGGGCTTCGAATTTCGCGTTGCTCAGCTAAAAGTCAGCCGGCGGCCCCCTCTATTGTGGGCTGCCACCACCAGTTCAGGATGATTTGAGCATTCATGGGCCCGAGTATTACCGCCACATTCGATATCGTCAAGCGCGGGAAGGTTACAACTGATACAGCATCGGCAGGACGATCGAGAAACCGACCCACATGATGATGGTCAAGGGAATACCAACACGCAGGAAGTCGGCGAACTTGTAGCCACCGGCCGTCATTACGAGCAGGTTGGTCTGGTAGCCGTACGGTGTCGCAAAACTCATGTTGGCACCGAACAGGACCGCAAGGATGAAGGGCTCGGGACTGACACCGAGTTGCGTGGCAATGCTGATCGCGATGGGAGTCCCGATCGCTGCCGCCGCGTTATTGGAGACAATATTCGTCATGATGGTCATCAGCAGCATGAAGGCACTGAGGATCATGGGTGCCGGCAATCCCGAGGCGACATTGACAAAGCTGACCGCGAGGTAGTCCGCCATACCGGTATCCATCAACGCCTTGCCGAGCGCGAGTGCCGCCACGATGATCATGACAACCGGAATCGACAGGGCACCTGCCGCGTCTCGCCAGGCAAGCGCTCCGGTTGCGATCATCAGCCCGAGACCGAGTAGTGCGCTGACGGCGATCGGCATAATGCCGAATGCAGCCAGTCCGACAACGCCGCCCATGATGAATAGTGCGCGTTTCGCATGGTGCGTTTGCGGAAGCGTTGTCGCACCATCGAGCACCAGCATCGCGCCATGTTCTTTCAGGTTGGCGATCGCGTCACTGGTGCCCTGAACCAGCAGTACGTCACCGGCGCGAAGTCGAATAAGGTTCAGGTCACCGGTAACCTGCGAGCTCGGCGCGCGTGCCCGGTGCAGAGCCAGCGGCAGCAGTCCATAGCTATTGGTAAAGCGCGCTGCCGCCAGGCTGCGCAAATGCAGCGGCGAGCCACGTGTGACAACCACTTCCGCGAGGTGCTGACCTTCCGCCTTTAGCGGCGTCTCGTCATCGATCGGGTGCTCGTTGTCAGCGACGTTATATAGGGTTGCGCCAAGCAGCTGCTCATAGTGCTTCAGGTTTTCCGGCGAATCCTTAACGAACAACCGATCGCCGGGCTGGACAATGACAGAGGGTAATTTGGCGAGAAACAGGGTCTCCGTTCGCTGGATCTTGTCGATGCGCAGATTACCCTCGGCCTTCGCCAGAATTTCCGACAGCGTTGCGCCGTCCGCGAAACCACCCTCCTTGACATGCAACTGCGCACTGAAGATGCGCGGGGACGTGTCTGCCATTGGCGGCGTGCGATCCGGCAGCAGTCGCGGAGCAACCAGCCACAGGAACAGCAGCCCGAACCCACCAACAATGGCGACTGGCCAGACCCACTCAAAAAGACTGAACTCGTACTGCCCCATATCACGTGCGATACCAACGACCAACAGGTTGGTTGACGTGCCAATCGTCGTTGACATGCCACCGACAATCGTCGCGAGTCCCATCGGTAACATGACACCGGAAACCGGGAACTTGGCACGCAGCGAGGCGCCAACAAGAATCGGCATCAACAACACCACGATTGGCGTGTTATTCATGAAAGCGCTGAGTATCGCGCCGGCGACAAGCGTAACCAACAGCGCCAGCACCGGCCTTGAGGACCAGGCGCGACTCACAACAGTCGCGAGTGGTTGCAATGCACCGGTCGTCTCAAGCGCCTTACCGACCATCATCAGCGCACAAATTGCGATCAGCGCCTCATTGCCGAAGCCGGCGAAGAAATCGATGGGCGCAAGGACCACCTCGCCCGCTTTTTCGTAAGGGACAAGCTGAAAACCGGCAACCAGGATGATGAGGATTGCAAGCGAAGATGACTCAAGCGGAATGTTGTCACGCGTAAACAGGAACAACGCGACGGCCGTTAATATCAGTACTGCGATTCCGTGGGCATCAGGAGTGATGGCTTGCAATACGCTCTCTCATTCGACCAGCGCCTGTCACGGCGACGATCGGCTACGTTATCCCAGATCACACCTGCTTCGCAACGAGCCCTGCACCTCCGTGGCAACGTACGATGGCCGCCAGTCGCTCATGAAACCCTCTGAAATCATTGACATTCCAGTGCTCAATACTGGCATCGCGCTGGAATGCCAGCGAGTCGGCGAATCGCGTCAGCGGTAGCAGATCTGCATAGCGCAGATCTGCGGGCTGATCGCGTGGAAACACGTCCCAGGGTGAAATCGTCGTCAGGTTTCGATGCCGGACAGCCACGTCCTGCAATGCGCGTCTCCAGCGCCGTCCCCAGCGGCGCGACTGCTTGGTTTGCATGACAAGCGAACCGGCTTCATCAAGTGCCGGGCACCAGCTGCTGGTCACAGCAAGATAACGTGAACGATCATGCAACACCTGGCACGCCCATTCCGCGAGTTCTTCCATGTCCCGCAATGTTTGCAGCGAGGTCGGATCGTCACCGCGGCTCTTGACAATATCGCCCCAACCTCGCAGGGCGATCGCAAGTCGCCGATTGAGCCAACTGTCATATTCCACCAGTGAATCGCTCCATTCAGTCTGATCATGAAGTGTGTCGCCTTCATCGACACAGCACTCAAGCCTGTTCTTCAATGCACCCAGGGCAAGCGTGCCGTCACCAGCAACAAATGCGGACAGGTCGACCTGCAGCGGCACCCAGGCCGAGTGAGTTGGAACGCGCATGCAGACCTGTGGTGAAAAGTCGCTCGCCGGCTCCGCCGGCAAAAGCGGGCAGGGCGAAGTGACGACCGACGGTTCGAGAATCAAAAACATAGCTGCATCTTGCGGTCATGGCCGGTTTCGCGCCGCGCCTCAAACTCGGCGGCTTGTGGAGTTTCAGCCGCGAGCCCCGGAGGTCTGGCACACCTGCCTGCAGCGGTGTACCTTTCGTTGCACAGTTGATGCAGCACAAGCGGGACAGGCCATGCCTTCATTTGATGTAGTTAGCGATTTCGATTCCCACGAAGCAAGAAATGCGGTGGACCAGGCCAACCGTGAGGTCACCACCCGATTTGACTTCAAGGGGACGAACTCGAAATTCGAGATTGAAGACGATGTGATTACGCTCACCTCGCAGTCGGACTTTCAGCTCAGACAGATGATCGACATTCTGAATCAGAAGCTGGCCAAGCGTGGCATCAACCTCGCATGCCTTGAGGAGCAGGCACCGGACCTGTCTGCCAGCATGGCTCGACAGAAAATTGTGCTGCGCCGCGGCATCGATACCGAACGGGCGAAGAAGCTGGTGAAACACATAAAGAACGCGAAAATGAAAGTCCAAACCGCCATCCAGGGCGATAAACTGCGCGTCAGCGGCAAGAAGCGCGACGACCTTCAAGCAGTGATAGCACTCCTCAAGGAGTACGACGTTGACCTGCCGCTGCAATACGAGAACTTCCGCGACTAACCTGAATGGATACCGGCCAGCACAAGTCGCTCAGGCGTCAGGACATAACGTTTGAGGACAAGGATCAGGCGCTGCGTGATGATGTGCGCACGCTTGGCGCCATGCTTGGCGATCTCATTCGCGAGCAGAACGGCGATGAGCTATACGAGTTCGTGGAAAATGCCCGCCTGCGCGCAATTCGCCGCCGAGAGGGTAACGAAAAGCCGGGCGAGGAATTATCCGAGCTGGTAAGTGGCCTCGATCCGAAAGAAGCCTTGCAGGTCATCCGCAGTTTCTCGACCTATTTCCAGATGGTGAATACTGCCGAGAAAGTGCATCGCATTCGACGACGGCGCGATTACCTGCGCGACGTTGTTCACTATCAGCCGGGCGGTCTGGAAGATACGTTTATCAAGCTGAAAGCCTCCGGCCTCGACGCCGATGGCCTGAATGACCTGCTCAAGTCCCTTTTGATCGAACCTGTATTTACGGCGCACCCCACCGAACCGACGCGGCGTACGATGCTGCGCAAGGAACAGAACATCGTCAAACATCTCGTCGATATGCTCAACCCGACGATGACGCCGCAGGAAAAAGAAGCCGCGCTGCAGAATATACGCCTGCTTGCGACAACCGGTTGGCAAACCGACGAGCACCCATCGGAGCAGATGACGGTTGCCGATGAACTCGAGCACGTGCTTTTCTTTGTCACCGATGTCTTGTATCGGACAATTCCGCCGTTTTACGAGGACATCGAAAGCGCAATAAAACGCATTTACGGAGAAGATGGCAAAAAGGTCACGGTGCCGAATATTTTGCGCTTCGGCTCCTGGGTGGGTGGCGACATGGACGGCAATCCATTCGTCAATGCAAAAACCATACGAGCGACGCTCGCTCGCCAGCGTGCACTGGTACTCGACCTGTACTACAACGAATGCGCGTCCCTTGGCGCCAAACTCAGCCAGTCGACGGATCGGGCAACATTCGGACAGGCGATGCTCGACAGGATACAAAAATACCGTGCGATCTTCCCGAATGCCTATCACGCGGTTCCGGCCCGCCATCGGGACATGCCATATCGTGTTTTCCTGCGGCTGATTCAGCAACGCCTGCAAACAACCTATGACGACGACGTCTTTCCCTACGAGAAAGTCAGCCAGCTGGTCGACGATATCAAGCTGATCGCTGACAGCCTCGCCGAGAACAAGGGTAAGCAAGCCGGTCTGTTCGCTGTGCGGCGTTTGTTGCGGCGCATCAATACGTTCGGCTTTCACCTGGTAACGCTGGACGTCCGGCAGGACGCGGAGGTTCATCGTGCTGTCATCGCGGAATGCCTCGGCGAGCCGGACTGGGCCGAATGGTCTGTGGAAGACCGAACAGCGCGGCTGATCGAAGCGATTTCGACACGCGAAAGCGCTGCCCTGGCGCTGGGTACACAGGCGAGAAAAACCATTGCAGTTTTTCAGGCGATTGCCTTTTGTCGTCGCAAGTACGGCTCGAAGTCGATCGGGCCGTTTATCGTCAGCATGACGCAGGGAGCAGATGACATTCTCTCGGTGTTGCTGCTGGCGCAGTGGGGGGAACTCCATAACAGGCGTGGCTATGTACCGCTCGACGTCGCGCCGCTGCTGGAAACCGTTGGCGATCTGCAGAATGGGCCGGCAATTCTGGACGCGCTGCTCGCCACAGACCTGTATCGCGAACACCTGCGTCGTCGGAAGAATCGGCAAATGGTCATGATCGGCTATTCGGACAGCAACAAAGACGGCGGGCTCGCCTCGGCACGCTGGGCCCTGCAAGGCGCTCAGGAAATCATTGTCAAAGCCGCCGAATCGCAGGGGATAGAGCTGACACTATTCCACGGACGCGGCGGAACGGTCAGCCGCGGTGGCAGCAAGACTCACGTCGCCGTTCTCGGCGCGCCACCGGGAACGGTCAACGGCAGACTGCGCGTTACCGAACAGGGTGAGATCATCAACGAAAAATACGGCTTGCGGGGTATTGCGTTGCGCACGCTGGAGCAGATGACGGGCTCTGTGGCACTGGCGACTGCAATGCCTCGCCACCGCGGAAGTGATGATCCCGAGTGGCACAAGATGATGGATGTCATCGCCGATGAAAGTCGTCGCGCCTATCGAACACTTGTTTATGAAACACCGAATTTCTACCAATACTTTCGCAACGCAACGCCGATCGACCTGATCGAGCGGATGCGCATCGGTTCACGACCGTCGTCACGCCGCGATCAAACGGGAATTGAGGATCTGCGAGCCATTCCCTGGGTGTTCTCGTGGACACAGTCGCGACTGGTATTGCCAGGTTGGTACGGCGTTGGCAGCGGCCTGAACAAGGCCATTGAGGAATTTGGTGAAGACGCCGTTGGTGAAATGTTTCGCGAGTGGTATTTCCTGAGATCACTGACCGCTGACACAGAAATGGTTCTTGCCAAGGCTGACATCGGGATTGCGGAGCTTTACTCCAGGCTTGCTGGCGATCTGCACGATGAGTTTTTCCCGATCATCACTGCGGAGTACAAACAGACGCTCGACCTGGTGCTCGGATTCTCCGACCATGATGCCCTTCTCGACGGCGATATCACCTTGCAGCGTGCGATTATGCTGCGAAACCCCTACGTGGATCCGATGAGTTTGATGCAGGTCGACCTGTTGCAGCGATGGAGGGAATCGAATCGCGAAGACAAGGACATTTTCGATGCGCTGCTTGCCAGCGTGAACGGTATCGCGCAGGCGCTTCAGAATACCGGCTAGCATCAGGCCTCATAGGTAGTGCGGCCCCCCAGGACCGTTCGTATCACGTTGATCTCAATAATCGAATTTGGATCGACCGAGTGCGGATCCTTGTCCAGTATCACAAAGTCAGCCAGCTTGCCGGCAGTCAATGACCCTTTACTGTGTTCCTCGAATGACGAGTAGGCGCCGTGGACCGTGCAAATACGCAACGCCTCGGAAACAGAGATCCGCTGGCTCGGTCCCCACACCCGACCGCGCATGTCCTGCCGCGTCACCATACTCTGGATCGCCATCATCGGCTCGAAGGGCCCCGGCGGATAGTCGGACGCCGGCGCGACCGGAATTCCGTGGTCGAGGAAACTGCGGTGAGCAAACATGTGCTCCATTTTCTCCGGGCCATAATCGGTCCACTTGTTGCCGTGAAAATACGCATAGGTATAGAACGGAAAAGGTATCGTGCCAGTTGCCTTTATCCGTGTCAGAAGTTCGGGATTGACCAGCGAACAGTGCTCGATTCTGAACCTCGGATTTTCACCCTGATGATTATTTAGTACACGTTCGTAGGCATTCAGAACCATATCGATCGTGACGTCTCCATTGGCGTGAATGCCGACGCGAAAATCGTGGGCAACAGCATCATCGACGGCCGCATCGATGGCTTCCTGTGTCATCGTCGAAATGCCGTAATCATCCGGTCGCCCAAGATAAGGCGTCGACATTCGCATCGTGCGTTCAGACGCCGAACCATCTGCTGAAAACTTTACGGCGCCGATTCGAATCATGTCGTCGCCGAATCCTGACCGAATTCCGGCGTTTTTCAGTGACTGATAAAACTCGCCACCTCCGAAGGGCATCAACGAGACTCGAAAATTCAGACCCCCGGCTGCTCGTGCATCCTGCAGTGCGACCAGGCTCTCCCGTTCGCCCCATGCATCAGTTGTCGATGTAAGCCCGTAAGACGCCATGCGCTCGGACGCAACACGGACCGAGTCCTGGCGAACCTTGCGATCAATAACTGGCCAGGTGCCATGCTCGAAGAGGGTCTCGATCGCGAGTTCGGCAACCTTGCCGGTGAATTCGCCATTTTCGCGATAATACTTGCCACCAACCGGGTCCGGTGTGTCCATCGAGATACCCGCGACTTCGAAAGCCTTCGAGTTGATGACGCCGGTATGTCCGCCGCGGTGCCCGACAAATACGGGATGATCCGGGACGGCCTCATCGATATCGCGCCGGTTGAGCGGTCGCTCGTCTTCAAACTTCGTGTCGTCGTACATGACGCCACGCACCCAGTGTCCCGGTGGCGTTTTCGCGGCCTGGCGTCGCAGCGCATCCTTGACGTCGACGATACGCGGCAGATTTACGTTCACGCTTACGGCATGTTCGGGCACGATCGGGTGGCTGTGTCCGTCGATAAATCCCGGAACCACCGTCATGCCGGCGGCGTCGATCACCCTTGTATTCGGGCCAATGAGATTCGTGATATCGGCATCTGAGCCAACCGCGAGAATATGCTGACCGCTGACCGCAAGCGCTTCTGCCTTCGGCGCGGATGGATCCATGGTTAGCATGTTCGCCCGCCGGACGACCGTATCGGCGTGCGAACCCGGGGCCGCTGCCCGGCCAGGCTCTGACACGCCGAGCAAACCCAGGGGCAATGCGGCACCTGCGGTGTGCAGCAATTTTCTTCGACTAATTTTTCTCATCATCATCCCCTTGTCCGTAAAACGCTGTGACCCCATCCGGAATGACCTCCCAGGCGGCCTTCGAACCGACATAGATGTGGCGTTCGATCTCCACTCCCGGGTTGCCGTCCGCACATCCGAGCGTAATTCCGTGGACACTACCCTGGTAGATTCCACAAAGGGTTGAGCCGCATTTGCTGCAAAACTGCAGGCCAAAGCCCCGCCCGCTCTGGTACGTCGTCAGGAGTTCTTCGCCGGCAAGCCACTCGAATTCATCGGCGTTGACCTCCGCATAAGCCGATGCCTGGGCACTAAAGGCTTTGCGACACCGTGAGCAGTGACACGAGCGTGCATCGCGAAGCTCGCCGTCGACTTTGTACCTGACGGCGCCGCAGAAACACTCGCCTGACACACTCATCGGAAACCCCTGTTTATTTCTTGCAAAAGAGCCTGGCCGGATGGTGCTTCGGCCCGCCGTCTTCCCAGGCGGTCGACTGCCAGCTAAAACACGTCGGGTTCTCAGGGTCGAATGACCAGGTGTCGCTGTGATAGCTGACGCGGCCGTCCGGTGAAAAAAATTCATAATGACGTACAAAAGTATTGTCGTCCCTGATTTCAATCATGCCCTCAACCAGCCCCCCTCGGGCCCCCGACTCTCTAAATCGCATGTGCTTGAAGCCGGTATGCCATGAAATCATGCCAACGCCGGTCTTCTCCGGCTCGCCATCGACAATTCGAAAGTCGCCAAAATCAATCCACGCCTTGTTCGTACCCCAACTGAACGAGTCGTAGAAGCCCGAGATCTTGTTTTCCAGCATCCAGGCCTTACCGGCTTCGCTGAAATTGTCAGGGCTTTGGTGCCAGGTACCGATCAGTTTTTCAAACGTTAGGCTGACAGTCTCCGGGTCGCCCGAATCCATCCGCATCTTCTCAAGCACGACGTTGCCGGTTTCACCATTTTGTTCCGCGACGGCGGCCCGGGCCGCGAGGCTGGCGGCACATACGGCGAATGTGACAGTGATAGCAGCAACCTTCAATAGCAACAGTGGTCTCGGGTTCATCGTTGTGCCCCTTTTGAATGACAAGATCGGATTCATGGTCGATCAGAATAGTCTCTGCGAAGTTTGTCTGGCAAGGCCATGGATTAGTTGTTTGTTTGCCTGTCCTATCGTATTCCCGCTTTTGCCGCCCTGCGCGGCCTTCAAATCCACCCGGGAGATGTACTGTGAAGCCATTCGTCTCAACTGTCATGCTGTTGACCCTGTTGCTGCCATTGTCGTTTGCATCGGCAGAGGACTCGACGAATCAACGAGCGGTTCTCATTACCGGTGCGACAACCGGCATCGGTCGCGCAACGGCCGAGCATCTCGCAGCGGCGGGTCATTTCGTTTACGCAGGTGCACGCAAGGACGCCGACATGGCCGAACTGAACAGGATGAAGAACATCATGGCCGTCCGAATTGATGTGACCAGCCAGGAGCAGATCGACGCTGCCGTCGCACTGATCGAAAAGCAGGGTCGCGGACTCTGGGGCCTGGTGAACAATGCCGGTGTCAATGTCGTGGCGCCGTTGATCGAGGCCGATGAAGACGACTTCGAATTCCTGTTCGACGTCAACGTCTTTGGCGTCTTTGGCGTCTTTCGCGTCACCAGGGCGTTCGCGCCGCTGATCATTGAGTCGAGAGGCAGAATAGTGAACATCAGCTCGATTTCCGGCGTCCTGTCAGGCGGTGGCTATGGCATGTATTCCGCACGCGTTGCAAGCGACTGCTGAACGACGCCGGCGATGATGACTGGGGTGTCTACGAAGGGCGCCGACAGGAGATGATCGACGGCTGCAGGAAACGGCTGCAGGCCGGCGTCGCCGGTGAAGGCACGCCGCCCACTGCCGTTGCCCTTGCTGTAGAGCAGGCACTTTTTGACAAGCATCCGAGAGATCGCTACCTGGTGGTTCCGGAACAGGTCGAGGCGGGCTGGACGATTGCAAAATCAATCGAGGAGCTTCTTGCACTCAACGTCGGCCACGAATACAGCTTCAGCCGTAATGAAATCGTAGAAATGATCGATGCGATGTGGCCGTTCGCCAGCGGCGAAAAGTCATGGGACGACGCCGAAGACGAAGCTGCGATGGATGCGTACATGAACGCCTGGATGGAACGGCGTTCGCCGGCGCCGGACCCAGCCTCTACGACTCGATAAACGACACGTAGTCGGCCAATTCCTTGCGTCGTATGTCCGGAACCCTGGCATTTTCGTCGGGATAGCCCACGACCAGCAGCAGGAACGGGCGCTCGCTTTTCGGCCGGCCCAGAATTTCGTTCAGGAACTTCATCGGGCTGGGCGTATG
>DDIP01000150.1:0-6599 GCA_002338605.1 Proteobacteria bacterium UBA1847
TTCTACCTCGGTATGGACCGCAATCGCTTCAATACCGAGGTACGCCGTTACCTCACCAACATTCCGATCGGTCAGCAGGGCATCGCCTTCGACCGGCTTGAACTGGATGCCTGGGTGGAGGACTATGTCTCACGCAACGGGCGTCCCGCCAAAAGGGGCAAGATATGGGACGCAAAAAGTCACCGGGGCTCTATAAACGAGGCCCCATCTGGTGGATCGACAAGAGCATCAAAGGATACGGAAGAGTGGCAGAAAGCTGTGGCACGACTAACCTCGCGGAGGCGGAGCAGTACCTAGCGTTTCGCCTGAACGAGATTCGTAACGCCATGGTGTATGGCATTCGACCGACACGGACGTTTCAGCAGGCAGCAATCAAATATCTCGACGACAATCGGCACAAGAAGAGCCTCAAGCGATATATCTACGCGTTCAATCGCGCCATTCCACACATTGGCCATTTACGCCTGGATCGCATTCATAACGACACCCTCGCAAAGTACCGCCAATCCCGTCGCTCGGACGGAGTCACTGCCGGTACGATCAACAAGGAATTGAGTTGCATTCGGCGCATCTTGAATCTCGCAGCACGAGTATGGCGGCACGACAACGGCATGTCGTGGCTGGATGCACCGCCATTGATCGAAATGGAACAGGGGCTGGTACGGAATCCCTATCCATTGAGTTGGGAAGAGCAAGACCAATTGTTCAGGGAATTGCCCGCACACCTGCAGCGTATCGCCCTATACAAGGTGAATACCGGCTGCAGGAAACAGGAAGTCTGTCAGCTCAGATGGAACTGGGAAGTGCAGGTACCGGAGCTTGGCACGAGTGTGTTTATTCTGCCTAGCAACGATCAGTTCCAGACCAAGAACAGTCAGGAACGTGTCGTTGTGCTCAACTCCATCGCACGTCGCGTTATTGATGAGCAGCGAGGAAAACATCCGGAGTTTGTGTTCACGTACAAAGGCAGACCGACCAAGAGCATTCTCAACTCCGGATGGAAGCTGGCAAGAAACCGTGCCGGCTTGCCGAATGTCCGGGTACATGATCTTCGTCACACGTTCGGTCACCGGCTGCGCGCCGCCGGTGTGAGTTTTGAAGATCGTCAGGATTTGCTCGGACACAAGTCCGATCGAATAACGACGCATTACTCTGCGCCGGACATTGTTCGACTTATCGAAGCTGCCGAAAAAGTGTGTGAACGGCGAGCGAATACCGTGTTACGAATCGCCGCTCCCACAAATCTCCCACAATTTGAGAATCAAACCAAAACGGTACAGGAGGGCCGTTCGTAACTCTCTGAAAAATAAAGGGGTAAATGGCGCGCCCGACAGGATTCGAACCTGTGACCCCTGCCTTCGGAGGGCAGTACTCTATCCAGCTGAGCTACGGGCGCAGTTTTTGTTTGTGCTTGGTGATTGTATCTTGTCCGATAGCAGCCGTGGCTAATTCCTCGCGACGCTCGCCGCCCCCGTTTGGGTACCGTCACCGGATCTGCGGAAACTATTGTGCCGCCTTGATGTTCTCATCCAGGCCTTTTTTCAACATCTCAAGCGCTTCGTCCGCCCTGCCGGTTTCCTTGAGCGTGTCACCCAATAACATGTATGCCGCATTGCGGATCGCCTGGTTGTTGCTTTTCGCCAAGACCTCTTTCAGAACAACCGTCGAGAGGGCTTTTTCGCCGCGTTCTTCATAGACTTCCTGGATCTTGGTCATCTGAAGGATCGCAGACTTCTCCGAATCCGACGCGATTTCGTGCGTCGATTCGATGATTTCGAAGTAGTCGGTCATGATCTCCAGGAACGTCTGCATCAAAGCGAGGTCGTCGGGTGACTGCGCACGAACCTGCGGCGCCGCAATCAATAGCATCGTTGCCATTATGCTGATGGCGAATGTCTTAACTGTGTACATTGTCTTTCTCCTCCAAGAGATCACTCTCTATATTCAAATTCGTTTTTGGTTTCGTGCGTTTGAGCTGCGGCTTGGCTGGCAACTTCGGCTTCGCTACAGTTTTGAGCCGTGACAGGCTGACCGAAGCAAGAGAGGGCTTAACGGGCTTCAATGCCACAATTGCTGAAAGTGATGGCTCACTTGGCGTCGCCGACGTTCTCACTGTTTGCTCATCGACGTAAGGCGCGAGCCAGGCAACCAGGACGACGGCCATGAAGGTCGCACCCGCAGGCATCCATGAGTGCGAGCGAGCGCTCCGCTCCCCCACCTCGGCACGTATCCGTGTCGCCAGATGTGGCGGCGCCTCAAGATCGCGGTAGGCCCGCTTCAATTCGTTAAGTTTGTCAGTCATTACCAAAACCCGATTGATTCATGCTTATGCGAAGACCGTTTGTTGCTTTGTGCAATAACGCCTTCACGGTACCTTCGCGACAACCCATCGCGCTGGCTGTTTCCTTTACAGACAGGTCTTCGAAAATGCGTAGCATTACGACCTCGCGTTGTCGCCCGGGTAGCCTAGCGACCAGATCCCGGACACGCCGTGCACTGTCGAGCGCCGCAACCTGTCTGTCAGGCATTGAGCTCGTATCTGGCGGCTCATCAATAAGTGCTTCGCTGCCCTTTGAGCGGTTGAACTCGTTGCAAACGTTCCGGGTAACCCGGTAAAGCCAGGTGAACGGCGCCGATCGAAAACGAAATTTACGGAGACCTCTGAATCCGCGAACGAACACTTCCTGCGTAACGTCTGCCGCGCTCTGTTCGTCGTACAACCAGACGCTCGCGAGACGGAATACCCGATCCTGGAAACGCAGCACGATTGCATCGAAGGCTCCGGGATCGCCGGACTTGAATCGCTTGACCAATTGAGCATCGCTGAGATCATCTCGCTTCATTACGAATAGTCTTACTCATTAGTGCGATTCGACGACGATGGGTTTACGTCAATTCGTATGCATCAATCCGGCCTTGCGGCTCAGACTGACAGGAACCCGATCGGCTGCGCGTTGCTTTCCGGCGAATAGAAAGATCGCACGTTCGGCAATACCTGGTCCAGCTCCGATGCCGGCACACCGAACCAGTTCGCCAGTTCGGCGAAGTATTCGTCAACCGATGTTGTTGGCGCGTACACTCCGCGCCCGACGTCCAGAGGGTTGTTCGGTGACAATATCGGGTAATCGCCGTAGATGCTGCCGCCGTTGACGGCACCACCCATGACGATGTGGTGGCCGCCCCAGCCGTGATCCGACCCTTTGCCATTGGACGTCAGCGTGCGACCGAAGTCCGACGACGTAAATGTGGTCACATCATCGAATACGCCCAACTCAAGCAACGCATCACGAAACTCCTGCAACCCCGCGCTGATTACCGGCAACATACTCGCCTGGTTATCGAGCACGTCGTCGTGATGGTCCCACCCGCCTACTGTCACGAAGAACGTCTGCCTCGACGCACCGAGAGCGTCTCGCGCCCCGATTACGCGCGCAATCTGTCGGAGACTCTGAGAGAAATTGCCCGACGAGAACGGAGTGTTCAGCATTGGTGAAGTTTGTAATGCGTCGACGAATACGGCCTGCGCATCGATCGCGCCGCGCAGCCGCCTCGAGTACTCGCGACGGAATATGTGCTGCTGCTGCACGGCCAGGAGATCGTCGACCATACGTTTCTTGAGGGCCCCAAAATCCGTTCCATCGTCGTAGGCGTTCAGTCCGGGTGCGCCATCGCCGGTCGCGTCAATACTGTATTCGCCGGCCTGGTTGCCGCTTTGGAAAACGTTCGACCCGGATAAGGAGATGTTCATTGATACGCCGTTCTGGACATTCACATCCTGCATCAGGTCGGCGATACGACCACCCCAACCTTGTGCGATACGACCATCCGGCACCGCTGTCTGCCACTGGTTGATCTGGTCCGAGTGTGAAAACAGCCCCAGCGGCAATTTCGCGGTGCCGTTCTGCACCGCCTGTGCATCAAATGCTTCCAGGAGTGTGCCAACATTCGCGATCATTGCCGCGTCGCCGGATGTGAACAGCGAACGCAGCTCCGACATGCCCGGGTGCAACCCATAGCTTCGGCCATTGCCGGTCGTTCCCGGCAGCACCAGCAAGGAGTTTCGATCAAGGGCGAGGTCCGCCCGGATACTCCGGTATTCCGCGAACTGATCGTCGTCCGCCGGTACGAGCATGTTGTAGGAGTCGTTACCGCCTGCCAGCAGGATGCATACCAGCGCCCGGTACCCTGGCGCGCTCTGCGCTGCAGCCGATCTGGACAAACCGAGTTGTAGAAGCGTAGAAGAAACCGTCGCTGATGCAATGCCCAGCAAGCAACTGTGTGTGAGAAAACCGCGTCGTGTCATCATAATCGTGTCTCCTTACTGCCGCACGGCGTAGTCAGATGAAAGCAGGAACATATAGATCGCGATACGCGTGCGGAGATTGAGATCATCAATATCTGCAATCACACCCTCAATCGCCTGGCGCGTTGCCGCATCGAGCGTTCCTGCAGTGAGAACGATGTCGAGCCGGCCTATCAAAGCACCGACATCACCGGCGATGGCGATATAGTCGTCATAATTGAGTGTCACGGCGGGGAACGGTTCCGGTGAGTCCGTCACAAAGTCTGCCAAGACGACGAAGTCCATTAGGTTCGAGATTCCGACGATGGAGTTACTGGTCGTAATCTGGAATTCTGGTGCCACAAGCCCGGCCGCCGCGATTTCACCGGCGGGCGAGTGCACCGGAAGAAAGAAGTTGAAGACACTGGGTGCCGAAAGAGGATGTTGTTTAGCCAACGCCTGCAGAAAATAACCGGAATTGGCGATAAATCCATCGCTGCTGTTCGCGCCAAACTGGCGCAGCAAGGACGCGTATCGCACAACAGGCTCTCTCAGCTTGCCGAAGTCGGACATGGTCATAGGGGCCACAGTTGCTTCCGGGTCCAGCAGGACGGCGCGAAGCGTCGCCTGCATATCGCCACGCACTCCCGTGTTATCGCCATTGAATGCACGTGCCACGCGTTCGATATACGCCGATGAAGGGTTTGACGTAACCAGCCGTTGAATTAGCTGTTTGCCTATGAACGGACCGACATTCGGGTGGTTGAACAGATTGTCGATCGCAGCATCGATATCCTGCATCCCGGTCTGTCCTGCAGGCACTACGGTGCCGTTCAATAAGTTCTTCACTCCGGGTTCGTGTTGCGCATCGAACATCTGCATCGGCGACTGAAACTCCGGATAGGGGTTGCCAAAGAACGCATTCGGTCCACCAAACGACAGACCTGTAAATATCTTCGCGAACTCGCGTATTTCCACATTCGAATAGGTCGGAATGGGGTCACCGCCGCTGTCGAGCCGCAGTGAGCCGTCGACGTTCAGTTCGAACAGTCCTATCGAGAACAACTGCATAACTTCGCGAGCATAGTTTTCGTCAGGAAATATATTATTATCCGGATCGGAACGGCGATTATTGACGTGGCTCAGATAGATGCCCATCGTCGGGTGCAGGGACACGGCACTGAGCAGGTCCCGGTAGTTGCCAAACGCATGCGTTAGCAGTGTGTCGTAGTAGTCGCTGAGCGCGAACGGGTTGACGATGAGATCATCGACGTTATCGGAGACGACAAGGATCTCGCTCAGCGCGAATGCCACCCGCTGTCGCAGCGCATCGGGCGCTGTCGCAGTGCGATGCCACCAGGCAAGGCGCCGGAACAGGATCAAGTATTCAATATCGTCTTCAAACGGGGCGAATTCGCCAGCATCGCGACGTTGCACGAGATCCGCAACAATTGAAACATGATCCGTAGTTGGCGTCGCGAACTGACCGCTCAACCAGTCCTCTTTGCCCTGCCGCGCCAGCGCGTCGATCTCGTTGTAGCCCAAACCGAATGTTGCCTGTGCCGCGAATCGAGAGGCGTCATTTAACTCGGCGACCGTTGGTGGTGGTGGCGTGGGGGGTGCGGTCGGCGGTGGGTTGGCGCTACTGCTACTGCCACAGGCCGACATGAATAGGGCCGCTGTAAGCGCTGCCGCCAATCGCATTTGAATCCGGCCGAGAATTCGATCGATCATCCGCTGTCCTCCCATACTGTTCTGAGAGGTTGGTGCAACCTGACAGGAATCGGTTTACTCGATTGCGACATAACCCTGAGATTGCTGGGAGAATGTCACCTGGAGAAGTGCGATCGGGTGGGCAACCGTCAGTCGATTTCCATCGGCAAGCTCGGACCATGACTCCGTCCGATCAACGAACCATCGCGTTTGAGCGCATTCGCCTTACCCAGGGGCCGACACTGCGGCATTCATTGTCGCCGAGATGCCGCCTCTGCTGAAGACGACGATCCGCCCTGGCTCGAGCGCCCCGGCAGTACTCTATCCCGCTGAGCTACGGGCGCACTATGGGGCGCATTCTATCCGTACAACGCCTTCGTGCCAGCGAGCTTTGCTAAGATGGACCCTTCATAAAGTCAACGTTATGCATTGGGGATCTGCAAATGGCACGCAAAGTCACTCGACGGGATTTTCTAAACGGCACGCAGATCGCGATCGGCGCTTCACTCCTGAACCCCTGGGCCGAAGTGTTTGGTACCGATACGTCAAGATTCAGCCTTGGTTCTGATTATTATCCGCCGGCGAAGACCGGGCTTCGCGGCAG
>DDIP01000150.1:6712-7780 GCA_002338605.1 Proteobacteria bacterium UBA1847
ACGGCAGCCATAACGGCTCCTGGGAAACCATGCATGCTCGCGTTGCCGGTGCCACCTGGCCGAGTGGCCCGATCGAGGAATACTTCGATCTCGTCGTTGTGGGTGGCGGCATTGGGGGACTTTCCGCCGCCCATTTCTACCGCCGTGAAAATCCATCGGCCCGCATCCTGGTTCTCGACAACCACGATGATTTCGGCGGCCATGCGAAGCGCAACGAGTTCACGGTGAATGGGCGAACCCGAATTGCGTACGGCGGTACCGAGTCAATCGATACGCCGTCTGGCTACACCGATGTGTCACGGGCGTTGCTTCAGGATATCGGCATCGACCTTCAAAGGTTCTACGAGTATTTCGATCAGGGCCTCTACGACAAGATGGATCTTTCCTACGCGATTGCCTTTGATGAAAAAACCTACGGCAAGCGCAACCTCGTCGCGGGTTATGGCAGCCGACCGTGGTCAGAATTTGTGGCGGAAACCCCGCTGAGTGATAAGGCGAAGGCCGACCTGCTGCGGGCATTCACCGACAAGCGCGATTACCTGCCCGGCATGACACGCGACGACAAAATTGCGTTGCTGAGCCGGATCAGCTACCGCAGCTACCTCAGCGACTACGTTAAGGTCGACGAGCAGGTACTGGAAATGTACCAGCGCTGGGGCATGAGCTATTGGTGTGTCGGTATGGACGAGGTCCCTGCTATTTACATTCTCGGCTACACAGACGGCGGTGGAATGCCCGGCCTTGAGCATACGGTACAACAGGAAGCCGGGCGCGGCGTCGAGCCGTACATATTTCATTTTCCCGATGGCAACGCTTCTGTTGCGAGGCTCCTGGTTAGAAGCCTGATTCCGGACGCGTTGCCGGGCAAATCGATGGAAGACAGCGTTACGGCACACCTCGACTATAGCAAGCTTGATCAAGAGGGTGCGCCGCTGCGAATTCGGTTGAACAGCACGGCTGTTAACGTCGCCCACACGACCGATTCAAAGGCCGTGAATATTACCTACATACATTCGGGCGATGCGCACACGGTGCGAGCGAAGAAATGCATCATGGCCTGTTACAACA
>DDIP01000357.1 GCA_002338605.1 Proteobacteria bacterium UBA1847
GCCTGCCGACGATCGCGAGCGACGGCATGTGCAATGCTTCAACGTCACCATTGACGTATAGCAGCAGCGGCGCGCCATCAATTTGCGCAAGCAACTCGGGGTAGGTGTCGCTGCCGAATGTGACGATAGAATGGGTATCGGCTTCCAGCCATTGCAGGGTATTTGACAGCGCCGCCTGGTCAGGTGAGGCGATGCGGCGGGCCTTGTCGACCGGCAAGCCAAGCTCGCGAAGCGCTTCGGCAGGTTGCCGCACGATCGATTCAACGTCGCCGAATCGCGCTTTTAGCGCGCCAAGTTCGGCAACACTGACGTAGGCGTGGGCGAGGCAAAGCCAATCGCGCTGTTTCATTGGTGAGACCGATACAGAGAGGATCCCCAATCATAGCGCCAGGCCCGGTTGCGGGAACGATCAAATCTTGCGGTTTGTGGCATAAAAAACGGCGCCGAATGGCGCCGTCTTCAATAGCTCAATGTGTCGGTGACTAAATCGGGTTGCGCACCGCATCGTGAATATGAATAGCATCGGTCGCTTCCATTACCAGGCCGTAGCTGATTCGGTCATAGGTCTTGAAAACCATAACCGTACCGGCCTGTTCGTCAGGCAAGCGCACTTTGCCGCCGCCGAAGCGGTCCTTTATTTCTTCGCCGGCCTGGAATACCGACAGCACATCGCCAACCGACAGGCCGTTGTTGGAGCCGCGATTCATCACGACGACCTGGTACTGGCCGATTTGTGTAACACCGTCAACCACTGAAATAATTCGGCCGTCGATATTGCTGCTCGGAGAGCGTGGGAAGAAATTCAGCGGAGCATCGACGGTGGCGGGCAGAAGACGATCGCCCTTAACTGCTTCACGGTTGGAATCCGTCAGTGCGACAGTGGCCGGGTCGCCGGTGCGACGAAGGCTGCCTTCGCCAATGAGCGTGCCGTGGTAACCGATCAGTCGATTGTCATCCGGATCAACCAGCGGGTCACCCACATGCACGACATTGTAGCGGGTGCTGGGTTGGTCGCCGGTAATGCCGCGGACGTAGATTTCATTGCCGGCCGATGCCATCAGGTGGTCACCGCGAGTATCGAGCAGGTAAGGCAGCTTTTCCGCCTGGCCTTTTTCCAGGATGACGCCGGAACTCAGGAAGGCCGCGACCGCCTCATACGGAATGCTGTTTATCGCCTCCGTCAACGGCGTGACCCGTGCCTGCGGCGACATCCGGTAGGTCGATGCGCGAACATTGGTTATGCGTGTCTGGCCATCGATTGTGACCAGGCCCAGGACATCGCCGGGGTAAATAAGATGCGGATTCTCAATCTGGGGATTGACGTACCAGATTTCGGGCCAATACCAGGGATCTTTGAGGAATGCAGCGGAAATGTCCCATAAGGTATCGCCAACCTGTACGACGTACTCGTTGGGATGGCCTTCTGCCAGCGGCACCGGTTCGCTGACACGCGTGAGTTTCGGTTCGTAGGTCGGGGCCGCAGAGGACGTGTTGACCGGCTGCGGTCGCGTCGATGATGTCGTGGAAACGGTACTTTCCGGATCGTAGCCACTGTTGGATGGATTGGAACCACATCCCGCAAGGGATGCAGCCAATGTGACCGTAATCAGCCACAGGCTGGTGTTCAGGCAATGCTTGCTTAGAGACATGATTCGCACTTGCTCCATACAAATAGGATTGGGCCTCTTCTTTCGAGGCGTTGCTATACTATGTCGTTCCGGAGCTGCCGAGGCTGCTAATTACGTCACATTTCCGGCCCCAAAAAGCGTCCGGACGGGCCTATTTAAGGCGGCATTGTCTGACATCTTATTCAATAAAGTCAAACATTTAGGCCGCTTTTCAGGTAATCCACGCGAAATATCGCCGGATTCATTATGTTTTAAAGGGTCCAGTGTGACTCCAAACCGCATCGAATGGCTTATGTTCAAACTATGGCAAAACTGAAGATACTCGAATTTCCAGACCCGCGTCTGAGGACCAAAGCGACCCCGGTAGCCGAGGTCGACGATCAACTGCGCGATTTAATCGCCGACATGTTCGACACGATGTATGGCGCGCCCGGAATCGGCCTCGCCGCGACCCAGGTTGACGTGCACAAGCGCCTGCTGGTGGCCGATATTTCGGCTGACAGGAACCAGCCCCATGTTCTGATCAACCCGGAGATTCTCGAAAAGGATGGCGTGACCGTCACCGATGAGGGGTGCCTGTCAGTGCCGGGCTATTTCGACGAGGTCGAGCGGGCAGAACATATCAAGGTGCGCTTCCTGAACTCTTCGGGTGATGAAATCGAAATGGATGCGACCGGCTTGCTCGCGGTCTGTATTCAGCACGAGATCGATCACCTGGATGGCAAGCTGTTTGTCGACTATTTGTCCGAGGCTAAACGGACCCGCATTCGCAAGAAGCTGGTCAAGGAAAAACGACAGCAGGCCGCCGTCATCATCTAGGTTTCAATTTGAACAAGCCCCGCATTGTTTTTGCCGGTACGCCGGAGTTCGCGCTCGCGTCGCTTACCGCACTGGTCGATGCCGGGCGGGTCCCTGTTGCCGTCTACACGCAACCCGATCGACCGGCGGGTCGTGGCAGGCGCACCAGTGCCAGCCCGGTCAAGATCTATGCAATACAGCAGGGTATGCCGGTCTTCCAGCCTCAGAGCCTTCGAGACGACCGGGCGGCGGCCGATCTGGCATCGCTGCGACCCGACCTTCTGATTGTTGCGGCTTATGGCCTGATTCTGCCGCAAAATGTGCTCGACATACCGACCGCGACCTGTATTAACGTGCACGCCTCCATCCTGCCGCGCTGGCGCGGGGCGGCACCGATCCAGGCCGCCATCCTGGCGGGTGACAGGACCACTGGCATCAGTCTGATGCGCATGACTGCCGGGCTCGACTGTGGACCGGTATTTTCGATACGCAGTGTCGACATTGGAGACGACGAGAGTGCCGGCGAACTCCACGACCGACTTGCAGTGCTGGGCGGTGAACTGCTGGTTGCTGATCTCGGCAGGATCATCTCGGGTGATCTGCAGCCCGTCGAGCAGGATGACACGGCCGCGACCTACGCCGGCAAGATCCGAAAGCAGGACGCCGAAATTGACTGGACACACTCCGCTGAAGCACTGCATCGTCACATCCGCGCTTACAATCCGGTTCCCGGTGCTTTCTTCTTTACTGACCAGTCCGTGCGCGTAAAAGTCTGGCATGCGACGGTGGTTTCGTCGGTCAATGCGAGGCCGGGCTCGTTCATCCAGTATGACAAAGATGGCATCGTGGTGGCGTGCGGCACGGGTGGACTGCGGCTCGACACACTGCAATTACCCGGCAAACGCCGCGCTGACGCGCGAGAGTTTGTGTCTCAGATCAGTCTTTCTTAGTGAAGAGCAGTGGCGCAAAAGTCCGGGCAGTGGCTGCCGAAGTCGTCGATGCCGTCATCAACGGCGGGCGTTCGCTTGATACGACGGTCGCCGAGCTGGAAGTGCGGGTCGCAAGCCGGGATCGCGCGTTGTTGCGGATGCTTTGCTTTGGGAGCCTGCGGCAGCACTGGCGGCTGAATGCCTATGTGCAACACCTCGTCAGCAAGCCGCTCCGAAAGCGCGATCGCATCATCAACTCGCTGCTTGCGATCGGCCTGTACCAGCTCGTGGACATGCGAATTCCCGATCACGCTGTGCTTGCGGAAACCGTTGAGGCAGCGCGAATCTTGCGGCGACCGAAACTGGCAGGACTCGTCAACGCCTGCCTGCGGCGCTTTACGCGCGAGAACCTGGCGGCGTCGCCACCCGAGAGCGATGAATCAAGGTGGAATCACCCGCTGTGGCTGATTGAGGCCATTCAAAAAGACTGGCCCGGGGATTGGCAGGCCATCCTCAGCGCGAATAACGAACGGGCGCCCATGTGCCTACGCATTAATAGTGCCCGGGGCAGCACGGGCGATTACCTTGCACGTCTACGTGAGGCCGGCATCGGAGCAGACGAAATTGCGGGAATCGAAGATGCCGTGGTTCTGTCGGAACCGCAGTCCGTCGAGAACCTGCCAGGATTCACCGATGGCGACGTATCCGTCCAGGACGGCGCTGCCCAAATCGCGGCTCGCTGGTTGCTTCACGACAGACTGGCCGGGAAGCCAGTACACCGGGTACTCGATGCCTGTGCCGCTCCGGGTGGAAAAAGCGGCCACCTGGCGGAGATTGGCGGCGACAGAATTGCCCTATACTCGCTGGACAGCGATGCGGCGCGGCTCGAGCGAGTGGCTGAAAACCTTCAACGTCTTGGCGCTGATGCAACCATTATTGCTGCCGATGCATCGAAACCAGAGGAATGGTGGGATGGTGAGAAATTCGACAGCATCCTGCTGGATGCCCCGTGTTCAGCCTCCGGCGTCATACGTCGCCACCCCGATATCAAATTGCTACGGCGAGAAAGCGACCTCGCCCGGCTCGCTATCCTTCAGTCCGCCCTGTTGACGGCACTCTGGGGGGTGCTGGCACCCGGCGGGGTCCTGCTCTATGTCACCTGCTCGGTGCTCGCTGTGGAGAATGATGGAGTGCTTGGCGCTTTCCTGAACGACCATGACGACGCGTCGGAAAACGATGTGTTGCCAAATAACAACATCCGCGATCTAATGCGAAGGAAGGCGTGTGGCTACCAGATTCTGCCCGGAGCGGCCGGTCTGGACGGTTTTTATTACGCTGCCTTACAAAAGAAGAAGGTTTCCTGAAGACAATTATGTCCCGCTACTCCCTCATCGAAGCTTTGCAGCCGTCGCGACGCCTGTCCATCGCCATGCTGGCCGCGCTGCTGGTCAGCACCGGACTTGCCCAGGACACGGTGGATCGGGAAGGTTATTTCGAGGTTCGCTCGGCATCCACACAGGTGGTCAACGGCGTGCATACGCTGGACGCACGTTTGCAGCTGGTACTCAGCAGCGAAGCACTGGCAGCGCTTGAAAGCGGCGTCACGCTGAAAATCGAAATGCAGATGCAGGTGATCAGGGTGAAGCGCTTCCTGGTCGACACCGTCGAAGCTGAACTCACCAAGGAATACGAGCTCGAATTTCGTCCTTTGAGCCAGCGCTATATTGTCAAGAATGTGAACAGTGGAGAGCAGGACTCCTTCGCAACGCTCTACTCCGCGCTAAACAGCCTGGGTCGCGTCCAGGGCATGCCCGTGATTGACGATGCCTTGCTGCAGCCGGACCGGTCCTACCGGCTGCGGTTGCGCGCGATGCTCAACACGCAGCAATACCCTGCGCCGCTCCGACTGATCTTCTTCTGGCGCGGGCAGTGGCAGCTACAGAGCGAATGGTACGAATGGTTGTTAGAACGCTAAAACGCATTGTTCTTACACTATTGGCGGCGGCTGGCGTCACGCTGGTGCTGGCCGCGCTATTCCTGCTGACCCAAACCGTGCAGCGTTCCGACGACTTCGATCGACTGCAGGACATTATTCTCGCGATCAATATCGCCGGCGGGTTCATTCTCGTCCTGATACTGATCGGAAACCTGTGGCGATTGCTGCGTGACTACCGCGACAACATACCAGGTGCCAAGCTGAAGGCGCGCATGGTCGGTATGTTCGTCGGCCTTGCCGTTTTGCCGCTCATCGTCGTTTTCTATTTTTCCATTCAATTCATCAATCGCGGCATCGACAGCTGGTTCAACGTTCAGGTCGAAGAAGGACTGGACAATGCGCTGGCCCTGAGTCGTGCGGCGATCGAGTTTCGGAAGCGACAGAATCTCGTATCGACGTCGAATGCAGCGCGCCGACTTGCGACAGTGTCGGACCGGCAATTGGTGTTCGAGCTGAGCATGCTGCGGCGCGAAAGCGGGGCGAGTGAAATGTCCGTCTACGCCGATAATAATCGCGTCCTTGCAAGGAGTACCGACAGTGCCGTTGCCACGTTACCGAAGCCCCTGACTGAGGAGGTTTCACTGCAGATGCAGCAGAACCGGCCGTTCGTCAGTCTCGAACCACTCGGTACCGGCAACGTTGAAATACGCACGGCCATTTCATACACCTACCTCGGCAACCGGCAACGCCAGGCGCGCACGTTGCTGGCGCATTTCCCGGTCGAAGAACGACTGGGAAACATGATCAACAGCGTTGAAAACTCATTTTCCGAATACCAGCAGCTGGTGTTCTTCCGCGAAGATCTCAAAGACCTTCTGACGCTGACACTGGCCTTTGTCCTGTTGCTGAGTCTGTTGGCCGCAATTTACGGTGCTTTTATTCTGTCGCGGCGCCTGGTCGCGCCTATCCAGGACCTGGTCGCAGGCACACGCGCCGTCGCGATGGGCAATTTCGATACCCGATTACCGACACCGACTCGTGACGAAATCGGATTCCTGATCAGTTCCTTCAATGATATGACGCAACGCCTCGCGACGGCGCGCCGCGAAGCGACCTTGAGCCAGGCGCTGGTTGAGGCCGAGCGCACCAACCTCGAGGTAATTCTCGCCCGCTTGTCGACGGGTGTTCTTGCGCTTGAAGCTGACCTTAAGATTCGCACGGCGAACCAGGCGGCCGGATCGATTCTTGGCGTTACGCTCGAGAACCGCGTGGGCGAATCAATTCGTGATGTTGCCAGGGGAACGCCGCTGCTGGAGCAGTTTGTCGACGTTGCCTGCGTGCACCTCGATGCCGGAGAGACGGAATGGCGTGAGCAGATAGTATTGCGTGGTGAAGTGGGTCGACGTGTCCTGACCTGCGCGTGTACTGCGCTACCCGGCGATGAGGACAATGCCGCCGGGTTTGTCATCGTATTCGATGACATTACGGCGCTGCTCCAGGCGCAGCGGGATGCGGCGTGGGGCGAAGTTGCTCGCCGCCTTGCGCACGAAATCAAGAACCCGTTGACGCCGATACAGCTGTCGGCCGAGCGCATGCGACGCAAGTACCTGGGTACGATGAGCGAGGACGAGGCACAAATCCTCGATCGCGCGACGCACACGATCGTGCAACAGGTTGAGGCGATGAAAGAGATGGTCAACGCTTTCAGTGACTATGCACGTGCCCCGGACATGGATATCAGTCGCTTCGATCTGGACAAGCTCGCCCACGAGATCGTCGACCTCTACCGTGCACAGGAAAGCAACGTCAAGATCGTATTGACGTCGGATCCCACGATGCCGCTGGTCGAAGGCGATCAGGGTCGTGTGCGGCAAATCCTGCACAACCTGATTCGCAATGCCGTTGAGGCACTGGAGGGTGCAAACGACGGCCGCATCGATGTACAGATCGGGGCCGCGGAGATAGACGAGGTCGAAGTTGTCCAGATTCGGGTCGAGGACAACGGCCCTGGATTCCAGACGGGGTCGGTCAGCCAGATTTTCGATCCCTATGTTACGACGAAGCCGAAAGGCACTGGCCTCGGCCTCGCCATTGTGAAAAAACTGGTCGAGGAGCACATCGGTTCGATTCGTGCGAAGAATCGGAGTGACGGGGGAGCAATGATAAGTATTCGTTTGCCATTGAATGAAGCGGCTCGCGAAAAAATGATCGCCAAGGTGCCGGGACGCGCCGATAAACGGAGGGAACACGCATGAGCAATCCTCATGTTCTGGTTGTAGACGATGAAGATGATATCCGTGCTCTGATTCAGGAGATTCTGTCAGACGAAGGCTACGGCGTAACTGTGGCGGCTGACGCGGAGGAGGCACGAGCAGCACGTACGACGGGCAAGTTCGACCTGATTTTGCTCGATATCTGGATGCCGGATACCGATGGCATAACCTTGCTGCGCGAATGGTCGGATGCCGGAGATCTCAGCTGCCCCGTTGTGATCATGTCCGGCCATGGCACCGTCGACACGGCGGTCGAAGCCACTCGCCTCGGTGCCTTTGACTTTGTCGAAAAACCGCTGTCGCTGGCGAAGCTTCTGCGTACCGTAGAGGCGGCGCTGGAATCGGCTGGCCGGCAGTCGCGCGCCGAGCCTCGAACGGAAGTTTGTTGG
>DDIP01000182.1 GCA_002338605.1 Proteobacteria bacterium UBA1847
GTCATTGACGGGGAAGCTTACGGTGTCTTCAAACTCAGTGACGGACGCGTAATTCGTCGCACTGAACTGTCCAATGGCTCCATTGTCGAGACAGACGCCTTCGCGGCAGACTTCGAACCAGTCACAGGCAAGGCTAACCAAGCTGGCGAGATTGAACTTCAGCCCATTGCAAAGCCCGCACCCATAGCACCGCGCTCGCAATGAGGTATGGAATTCAAGTTCCTACTCCCGCGTGATCTGACAGCCGGGGGCATCGTGAAGCGATGCTCTCGCTGCTAACGTTACCGCGATACCGATGACTTGTTCGAGTCCACGCGTTCCAACGTCTGCCTATTGTGCAAGCGTAAACAAGTACGCGGCACGCCAGCCGACCCCCACCCGGAACCATTCATCGACCTTCCCCCACCAGCACCACTCCCATCACCGAAACCTTCCACACCGTCCACGCCCACTATCGAGCCAATCGCTACCAACCCTTCCGACAGACGCAGGCAGTTAGCCTCACAAGGCAAGATGCCGGACGAAGTTGCAGCAATCATCGCGCAAGAGTTCCCACCCATAATCCCGACTAAAAGTGACCTTGCCGAAGCTCAAATCAAGCAACGAATGATCGCCGGTGAAATATCCGTAGCCGAAGCATTCGCGCTCATGACGGAAGTGAACGCATGAGCCTTACCCGTCCCTGCATCGTGTGCGGCACCACCATCACCGTTGAGTCACTGAAAGTCGAGACGTGCGGCCCAGCTTGCAGTGACCTACACGCCCGGCGTGAAGCTGCCCGTGCTGCCAACGTCAAACCCGGTCACGACTTCTATCACCCAACAACAGGCGCTCAGCGCTCACTACATCGCAAAGCCGTACGTAAACGCTATGGCAGCAACTAACAACCAATCGAAAAGGAACAATAACTATGACAGCACGAGTAATACCTCTCCTGACTGCTGCCTCCGCAGTAGCACCCGGCACAGCCATATACCAGCCCGGAATCAACGGCAGTTACATCTACCAAGTCACCGGCACGTTCGTCGGCACAGTCAAACTCCAAGGCTCGCTCGACAACACGACGTGGGTAGACCTTGCAGAACACACTGCCGAAGCAGGCGGAAAGGTTGACAGCTGGTTGTACATCCGAGGCAACGTCACGGCGTACACGTCCGGCAACATCACGCTGAATGCTTTCGCAACGAGCTAAGAAGTAAGCCCCCCGGCTATACGCTGGGGGTACTCCGGTTTCTCTGAGATTGAGTCTCTAAACGAGTCTCGGCGGGAAAGGGAAAATCTGTAAGTATCTGATGCTATTGGTCGGGGTGAGAGGATTTGAACCTCCGGCCCCTGCCTCCCGAAGGCAGTACTCTACCAGGCTGAGCTACACCCCGAACGCGCGCAATGATACACAGTCGGACAGCACAGAGAAAGCCTAATCGCGGGGTGTGAACAGGCAGGTACGCAGCTCTTTTTCCGGTATTTCGTCGAGCCACTTGGGTTTTCTGAAGTTGCGCTTGATACCGCGGGCCAGCTTGCCGATCTGCAGTCCGTCGACAATTCGATGATCAAAAGTGCCTGTCAGCGGCAACATTGTGCGAATGACGATTTCGCCGTTCCGCACAACCGGTTTGTCCTCGATCTTGCCGAGCACGATAACCGCCGGGACTTTCGCCGCCGGCATTAGCGAAGTCATACCGGTATTCAGCCCGAAGCTGCCAATATCGGACACAACGAACGAGCCGAAACTGTCGGCCGAAAGCCCGAGCGATCGGATTCGCAACCCCATGTCCACGGTAATCCATTTCAGGAAGCGGAATGCTGGGCGGCGTAAAGGCCAGGGAATGCTGTTCAACAAGTACTTGTTCCTGACAGTTTTCGATTCTTTGCCCGCGCGATTTTCCTCCGCGCCGGCACGTATCTCTGTTGCGATCGAAGTCACCGACTTTGCATGCGCATCTTTAACAAGCACCGCCGCAACGCCCTCGCCACCGCCGACGGCAACTGGCACGGTGACATCAATACGCTGACGACCGACGACGCCACCCCGACGTATGAAACAATTCATTTCCGGTACATCAAACGCAACGGCACGCGCGAGCACCGCCGTCGCCAGGTGTGTCATTGTAATCTTGACGCCTTCGCCACGTTTGTTATCGAGAAAGCGTTTGGCCTCTGTGACATCAATATCGAGCGTCCCGTAGACGCGAGAGTCTGTTGGTGTGGTGTAGATGGCGGCGGCGGTGACTCGCCACGGCGTATTGAACTGATCCATGTCAGGAGCGGCGCTGAACCGAGAGCTCGGCGATTTGTATCAGTGCCTGTCGGTGCTCGGATGGTGGCAAGGCGTCGAGGGAAGCGATTGCAAGATCTGCCGCTTCGCGGGCCCTGGTCGCTGTGTACTGTAACGCGCCAGTGGCATGAATAATTGACGTAATACGGTCGAGTTGATCAAGGCCGCCTTCAATGATCGCATTGCGAATTATGGCCTTCTCGCTGGCCGAACAGTTTTGCATCGCATAAATCAGCGGTAATGTCGCTTTGCCCTCGGCGAGATCGTCACCAATGTTCTTGCCTAGTTCCTGGGGCGAAGCATCATAGTCAAGCGCATCGTCAACCAGTTGAAACGCAGTACCGAGGTGGCGGCCGTAGTCCACCATCGAGGCCTCGATGGCCGTGTCCTGGCCACACAGCACCGCGGCGATTTGTGAGCCGGCTTCAAACAGCCTCGCCGTCTTGCGATAAATGACCTGGCGATAGTCGTCTTCGCTTGTATCCGGGTCATGCACGTTCATCAATTGCATCACCTCGCCGGCGGCGATCGTATTGGTGGCGTCGGCCAGGATTCGCATGACGTGCATGTCGCCAATGTCGACCATCATCTGGAATGCCCTGGAATACAGGAAATCGCCAACAAGAACGCTCGCCTGGTTGCCGAATACGGTATTGGCAGAATCCTTGCCACGCCGACGCGACGACGAATCGACGACGTCGTCGTGTAACAGGGTGGCGGTATGGATGAATTCGATAATTGCGGCCGCGCGGATGTGCTGGTTGCCCTGATAGCCCAGTGCACGTGCCGCCAGCAGCACAACCAGCGGTCTGAGTCGCTTGCCACCGCTCGCGACAATGTATTGTGATACCTGTGAAACGAGCGCAACGTCGCTTTCGAGGCTGGCGGCGATAAGATCGTCG
>DDIP01000287.1:0-5877 GCA_002338605.1 Proteobacteria bacterium UBA1847
GGCTTGTGCGCTACTGCCGGGGCCAAGCTTAAGGGCGCCACGCGGATTATCGTCGTTGATACCGTACCGGCACGCCTGGAAGCGGCAAAACGCATGGGTGCCGACACCGTAATTGACTTCAAAGCCGTCGATCCGGTTGAGGAGATATTGCGCCTCACCAATGGACGCGGCGTTGATGTCGCGATTGAAGCGCTGGGAACGCAACAGACCTTCGAAAGCTGCCTGCGAGTCCTGAAGCCGGCTGGCGTACTATCGAGCCTGGGCGTCTATTCCGGAAAACTCACGATGCCACTGGACGCCATTGCGGCTGGTCTTGGCGATATAAAGATCATGACAACTCTGTGCCCGGGCGGTAAAGAGCGCATGCGTCGACTATTGAATGTTGTTGAATCCGGGCGGGTGGATCTGAACCCGCTGGTAACGCACCGCTTTCGATTGGACGACATTGAAGAGGCGTATGATCTGTTTGCAAACCAGCGCGATGGTGTACTGAAAATTGCCATCACGCCGTAAGAGGACCCTTGATTCATGAGTACTATTCGTTCCTTCGAGCGCCAGCAGGACCGGCGCTGCGAACCAGCGAATCAGACGGCCTCACCGATTGTGAGACGGCACATCATAGGTACATTACCGACTTCAGGCCGCGTCGGATTCCAACTACAATTCCACCATACTGATCGGAGTCCGTAGTTTTTGCGTTGGCGTGTCGGGAAAACTGGAGTTTTTGCATGAACGATATTAAAGACAATTTCGAGGAATTTACTGAAGACCTTGAAGAGGTGATCGAGAAGCTCAAGACGGAGCGTGATGAGCTGCGCGTCAAGTTGCGACTTGCCAGAATGGAAGCCAGCGACGAATGGCAGGAGCTTGAGCACAAATGGTCGAAACTGCAGGCGAAGGCGAAGAAACTGCGTGGTGCGGCAGCCGAGTCGTCCAAAGACGTTGGCGCGGCGGCACGCCTCCTGGTCGAGGAAATCGGGACGGGATTCAAGCGAATTGCCAAAAAATTGTAGCCATTGATGAAATGTTTGATCGGATCACTAAAGTTGCGCCCCTCGTGCAGGCGAGATGTTTTCACAATGTCACCGCCCTGCTCGCCTCAATGTCCTACACCATCGAAACGGTGCACGATCTCAAAAGACCGAATTCGTGAATAACACACGGCATTCCATCACCGTCAGATTTGATCAGGTTCCTGACCTGAGTCGTCGTGTAACGCTGGTCGAGCGCCTGCAGAGAATTTACGGCGTGACTTCGGCGATTTTCGATTCACGGGATAAACAAAATCTCACAGTGCAATTTCGACAAGGCGGTTTGAGCCCGATCACATTGCTCGACTACCTGAAGCTTCAGGGATTAAGTGCGACAGCGACCAGTGTGAATTTCGAGGAACTGGCACCATCACATTCGCAGCACCAGCGTCGCAATTGAAAAATAGACCAGCACACCCACTGCGTCCGAAATTGACGTGACCAAAGGCCCGCTGGCCATCGCCGGATCGAGCCGGAGGCGGCTGAGCAGGAAAGGCAGTGACATGCCGACCAGTGAGCCGACAATCACCAGAAAGAACATCGTGAGACCGACGACGAGTGCTATTGAAGGCCCGCCGCGCAGTACACCGATGGGAAGAACGAGCAGCGCCATTGTTGCGCCGAGGGCCGCGGCTATCAGCAATTCGCGCAGAATCAGGTCGCGCCAGTGCTTCAGTTGCACGTCTCCGGTCGCCAGTGCTCTTACCATCAGCGTGGCAGATTGCGAGCCGGCATTGCCGCTGCTGTCGATAAGCAGTGGCAGGAAAAACACCAATGATACGTAGGCGACGATCGTCTCTTCAAAGTAGGCAATGCCCGCCCCGGAAAAGAGGTTGCCGAAAATAAGAAGCGACAACCAGATGACCCGTCGTGAATAAAGTACACCAATGCCAACTTCCCGCAGGCTTTGTTTAAACGGCAGAACGGTTGAAATCTTCTGGAAATCCTCGGTTGTTTCGGCCTGCATTGCATCTGCCGCGTCATCATGGGTTACGATCCCGACCATTCTGGCTTCCGAATCGACCACAGGCACTGCGAGGAAATTGTAGTGCGCGATCATTCTTGCGGCCTCCTCCTGGTCCGCATTCACCGACACGGAAATCGGCGTCGAATCCATGATGTCCTCCACCAGCGTAGTATCAGCGGCCAGGATCAGCTCGTGTAACCGAACCGATCCCATCAGGCGGCGTTGGGCGTCCAGTACATAAGAACGATAAATCGTCTCTTTTTCAGGCGCGCTGCGCCGCAGCGCCGCGATGGCATCCTGCGCATTCATAGTCGCACTGAGGGTCGCGTAGTCCGTCGTCATAATCGCTCCAACCGTACCCTCCGCATGGGCGGACAGCCTAAGGATATCTTCTCGCTCTTCTTGCGCGAGGCTGCGCATCAAACGCTGTTGCTCGGCCGCAGTCAGACTGTTGAACAGGTCCGCTCGGTCGTCAGCATCCATCTCGGTGATAATCTGCGCCAGTTCATCCCGCGACATGTTGCGCGCAATTTCGACCTGGACATGCAACGGCAAATACCCGAACGTGTCGGCACGCTGAGCGAGCGGTAATGCGACCAGATACTCAATTGCACTGCTTTGCGGCAATTGCTCAAGCCAGGCGGCCAGGTCGACCGCATGGGCCGGGACCTCATGTTCGTCGAGCAACGCAGTTGCGGGTCCCGGCTTCATGACACCGTGGGTCGTTCCAGTTCTCTTCATCGCAATTTGCCCTCCAGGGGTGACGCCGCGCGATTGGCCATCATAGTGTATTCGCTGTCACAAGCACTCAGCCGTTTCCTGACCTTGAGATACACACTGTCCTCAGGTTCACCGTTCTTAAGGGGTAGCCACAGTCGATTAAGCGCTACCCCGAGTAGCGCGTGACATGAACTACGATGATAATCACTGTCGGCGGGCTGGTCGGCACCAATGCCAACAGCTTATGATGTCGGTTGCGTCAGATCGACGCAATCGCGGGAAACCTTCTCGCAGAATTGGCTACCAGGTGAAACATGAACGAAACTCCTATAACAATCGTGCAGTCAGATTTTCAAACACTCGAGCGCCTGCTGGACACGAGTTCCAATCGCACGCTGCCGGGTATTGGCATGCTGCGTGAGGAATTGAATCGCGCAAATATCGTGGACTCTGATGACATCAGTCCGGATTGTGTCACCATGAATTCGACCGTTGAATTCGTCGATGATGAAGCCGATAAAGCGTATGAGATGACTTTGGTATACCCCGATCAGGCGGGTGCACCGGGCACCGTATCTGTGCTGGCGCCCGTCGGCAGCGCGCTCCTTGGCCTCCGTGTCGGCCAAAGTATCCGATGGCAGGTGCCGGGCGGACGTCAACTTCGGCTGCGCGTGGTCGCGGTTACAAGACAACCGGAAGCGGCACGCCGAATGAAAGCGACGGGCAATGGCGACAAGGGTTGATCTGCCAATGATACAAATTTCAAAACTTCTTGTGGTGGTCGAAGACAAGTTTGACCAGCATGCGCTGATATCGGAAGTTTCCGCGGTCGCGGGACAATTTGGAGCCAAGGTCACATTGCTGGGCATTACCGACCCACCACCGGACGATCCGGAAATCCAGGTTGCGCAAGCCAATCTTTACGAATGGACCAAGACGGCACAGTTGCGAGACCTGGAGGAGCTGTGCGAGGCGCTGGAGCAAGCAGGGATTTCCACGACGGTACAGCAGGCAGTTGGCAAGCCTTATGAAGAGATTATCCGGGCAGCGGTTACGGGAGGTTACGACCTGACGATGAAGCCCGCCGCGGAAGAAGCCGGGAGATTGAATTTCTTGTTTGGCAGTACCGACATGCAGCTGTTTCGCCTGAGTCCTGATCCAGTGTGGATTTTTAAACCGACCTTGGCAAACAAGCTGGCACGAATCATGATTGCGGTCGATCTGCTCGCATTTGATGAAGAAAAAAGCGCACTTGCAGAAAAGATCCTTCGGTGGGGGAAAAGTGTCGCAGACGTGGTTGGCGCCAAACTGCACGTGCTGCACATCTGGGATCTCCATCGGGAGTTCACGCTGCGCAGCAAGGTCGGTCCAAGTTCAGTTGACAGCTTGTTGCAGGCGCTGGAACAAAGACATCGCGAATGGCTGGACCAGGCGATTGCCAAGGCCGGGCTTGATACCGACAAGATCACGGTGCATTTTCGGAAAGGTGATGCCGAAGAGATGATTCCCGCCGTTGCGCAGGCTCAGAAAATCGATTTGTTGGTCATGGGCACCGTGGGTAGAACCGGGATTCCCGGGTTTTTCATTGGCAACACGGCCGACTCGGTTCTGCGTCAGGTCAATTGCTCCGTACTCGCGATCAAACCTGACGGATTTCGTACTCCGATCAAGATCTAGGCCCCCTGCCCGCCGTAATCGAATCCTTCTGTGGCGGCCTTGCCAAGCCGCCGCTACACTGTGGCCATAATAATGCTGACCCTTCGTCAGTGAAGGCAACGTTATGACGAGTCAAATCTATTTCGTTACGACAGTCGTAGCGATCGCCGCAGCGCTGATCTTGTCCAGCCGTATCCGGCTGGATGTCGTGGCCTTAATGGTCGTCCTGTCGCTGGTTCTCGGCAACGTACTGACTCCCCAGGAAGCGCTTGTCGGATTCGGCGACCCGGTCGTTATTACCGTTGCAGGGCTTCTTATCATCAGTGAGATGCTGACGCGTACCGGTGTGGCGCATCTGGTCAGCGGCTCGCTCATTAAATACGCGCGCGCCGGTGAATTGCAACTGATCCTGCTCTCGACAGTGCTCGTCGCCGTACTTGGCGCGTTCATGAGCAGTACGGCTGTCGTCGCAATAATGCTTCCGATTATTCTCACGGTCGCGAGGCAAACCAATCTGAATGCCTCACGACTACTGCTGCCCCTGGCCTACGCCAGTCTCGTCAGTGGGATGCTGACACTCATCTCTACAACGCCAAATATTGTACTGGCAACCGAGCTGGAACGAGCGGGATTCGACCCGTTCGAGTTTTTCTCGTTCACACCTATCGGCATAGCGGTGATGTGCGCGTTCATCATTTACATGGCACTGATCGGACGACACCTGTTGCCTGGCGATCGGGTATCGCCACCCAAGACCGTTGCGCGTACGTTCAGAGAGTTGTTGATGGAGTTCAACCTGGCGGGGACGTCGCGCCGTGCGGAAGTCCTGGCCGATTCACCCCTGGTCGGCCAGACACTTGCGACCAGCGATATTGCGTCGCGATTCAATGTCAGGGTCATCATCATTGAACGTTTTGGCCGCCTGGGTACGGAAATCATCGCAACGCCGCCGTCCGAACTTCAAATCCGGGCCGGCGATATCCTGGTACTGCAAGGCTCGCCCGAGGATACCGAAAAACTGACCAAAGACTGTCGACTTCGCGCGCGCACCGTATCCGACGCCGATAGAACCCGTTGGACACAGTCTGCCGGAATTGCAAAAGTGCTGGTTCATCCCGAATCCAGCTTGATCGGGAGCACCATTCGTAAAATCGGTCTGCGTTCAACCTATGGAGTGGAAGTGCTGGCCGTCGGACGCAAGAACGAAGCACTGGGCGACTTCATGGATAGCAATCTCCAGAGTGGCGACTCAATGCTGGTTATCGGCCCGTGGAAACGAATCCGGCAGCTGCAGTCGGAGCTCCACGATTTCGTGGTGCTTGCATTCCCGGCAGAAATTGCAGACGTCGCCCCCGCTCGACAGCGAGCCCCGGTTGCGCTGGCTATCCTGGCACTCATGGTGGCCTTGTCAGCCTTCAATATCGTTCCGGTTGTCGTCGCTGTGCTGATAGCAACGCTGCTTGCCGTGCTCACGCAGTGCCTTAGCATGGAAGACGCGTACGA
>DDIP01000287.1:6002-6128 GCA_002338605.1 Proteobacteria bacterium UBA1847
ATACGATAGTCCTGATTGCCGGAATGATGTCGGTGTCCCGTGCGCTGGACAAGACCGGCTCAATCGACCTGATCGTAGCGCTACTTGTGGACGGCTTTTCCGCCGCCGGGCCCTACGTGATGATGT
>DDIP01000239.1:0-274 GCA_002338605.1 Proteobacteria bacterium UBA1847
GCGGCTGCCGCGGCCATGCAGGAGCGCATCAAAGCGACTCAACCGAATGCGGTGTTGCAGGGGTTTACGGTGCAGGCGATGGTACGAAAGCCGCACGCTCGCGAGTTGATTGCCGGGATGGTCGACGATCGGCAGTTCGGTCCGGTGATACTGTTTGGCCAGGGCGGCACCGCGGTCGAAGTGCTCGACGACAAGGCGCTCGCTTTGCCGCCGCTCAATCTCAAGCTGGCTCACGAACTCGTTGCACGCACGAATGTCTACCGATTGCTGCAGG
>DDIP01000239.1:375-5779 GCA_002338605.1 Proteobacteria bacterium UBA1847
ATGTCTACCGATTGCTGCAGGGCTATCGAGACGTGCCAGCGGCGGACATCGACGCTATCGAACTGGCACTGGTCCGGCTGTCGTACCTCATCGTGGACTTTCCGGAGATCCAGGAACTTGACATCAATCCGTTGCTCGCGGATGAGAATGGCGTGCTGGCACTGGACGCCCGCGTCAGAGTTGCCAGGGCGACAAGCAATGGCGCGGACCGGCTGGCCATCCGACCGTATCCGAAGGAACTAGAAGAAAATGTTGACCTTGGCGATGGACGAACGCTTTTGCTGCGTCCAATCGTGCCGGAAGACGGGCCGGCCCTTCAGGCGGCATTCAGCAGACTAAGCGAAGAGGAAATCCGGAATCGGTTTTTTGCGCCATTGAAATTTCTCAGCCATCTCACGGCCGCGCGGTTCACGCAGATCGACTACGACCGGCACATGGCGTTGGTATTGACAGAACGAGGCATTCCCGGCGAGTCCGAAATCCATGCCGTCGTGCGCCTGATCGAGGATCCCGATCGGGAACTTGCCGAGTTCGCGATAGTGGTTGAGCGCAAGCTTACCGGCCACGGTCTTGGCACACACCTGCTTCGACGTGTGATTGAGTACGCAAGCGAACGCGGTATTGGTGAAATCTACGGTGACGTGTTGTCTGACAATGAGCGTATGTTGAAGCTCTGCAGGAAGCTCGGGTTTTCCTGTTCACGGGAATCGGGCGATGCGGGTGTCGTTCGAGTGTCGCTCAGGCCACCAGAGAAGATGCAGTAGCGTGCTGGCCTATATTTCGCACCCGGCGTTCTTCGCTCACGAAGCACCCAAACCGCATCCGGAATGTGCGCGTCGACTATCGGTTATCGAAGACCAGCTTCGCGCCGCTGGCTTGTACGATTTACTCCGGCATCACGAAGCGCCCGCGGCCACGAAAGAGCAGATCATGCGTGTTCACAGCGCCCGACTCATCAATCAACTTGAAGACCTGTCGCCGTCATCCGGTTTCGTCGCTATTGACGGCGATACGTTCATGAATTCTCGCTCGCTCCAGGCCGCGCGGCATGCAGCCGGTGCCGCGTGTCTGGCGACGGACCTGGTTGTCGAAGGTCGGTCTGAAACTGCGTTCTGTGCTGTTCGGCCACCGGGTCATCATGCCGAACGCGATCGGGCGATGGGATTCTGCCTGTTCAACAATGTCGCGGTAGGCGTGGCTCATGCGCTCGATGCGCATGGAATTGAACGAGTCGCTGTGCTCGATTTCGACGTACACCATGGCAATGGCACAGAGAATATCTTCGCGGCTGACGAACGTGTATTGCTTTGCTCAACGTTTCAGCACCCGTACTACCCGCTGAAAGGTGCCGATACAGTGTCGCCGCATATCGTCAATATCCCGTTGCCGGCAGGCACGCAAGGCGATGCCTATCGCGCCGTTGTCTCGGAACTTTGGTTACCCGCGATAGACGATTTCAAACCACAAATCTTCTTCGTGTCGGCGGGTTTCGATGCTCATGCTGAAGATCCACTATCCGACGTGCTGCTCGACGACGACGATTACACCTGGCTGACAGAATTGATCGTGACACTGGCACACCGTTACGCACGGGGACGAATAGTATCGTGCCTCGAAGGCGGTTATGCCCTTGAAGCTCTGGGCCGGTGCGTGCGTACGCACATTCGCGGATTAGCAGGGCTTTGATTCTCAATAAGGCAGGTTTATTTGACAGAACAGCGTATTATGTTATGCGAACCCGACTCACTACCGTGGGCAATATATGCTCGATATCGATCTTCCAGTCCGAGAGTTTCTCGACGTCGCACCGGACGCGATGGTAGTGGTCGATCGGTCGGGCAGAATGGTGTTAATCAATAGACAGACCGAGTCCTTATTCGGTTACACCCGCGAGGAGCTCCTGGGGCTGTCTGTGGACATGCTCGTGCCGGCGCGGTTTCGTGCTGACAGGTATCGTGGATTACGTGGATCCCCGTATTGTCCGAGCCCGGTTGACTGGGCAACGTTTGCGTGAGCAACAACCAATCTGGAGCAATTCAATGTCACGCCTTATTTTTGCAAGCGGAAACGCGCTGCTGTTACTGCTGGTTTTGAGCAGTGTGTACACCCCGGCCAACGCCATGCCGGCCTTTGCTCGTGAGTACGGCGTAAGCTGCAACGTTTGCCACTCTGCCTATCCGCGACTCAATGAATTCGGCGAGACCTTTGCCGATGACATGAATTTTCGTTTGCCAAACTGGGAGCAACTGACGGTCCCAACCGGTGACAAGACTCTTGCGCTCCCAAAATCGCTTCCGGTGGCAATGCGGATGCAGGCATTTGTACAGGGTCGTGACGGCGAGGCTATTGATCCCGTGACTGGCGACGTCGAGGCAGACTCCGGTCTGGACTTTCAATCTCCCTACCTTGTCAAGCTGCTTTCCAGCGCACCGCTCAGCGATCAGATCAGCTACTACTTCTACGCAATTTTTGCAGAGAAGGGCGGCAACGGCGAGGTCATTGTTGAGGATGCCTGGTTCAGCTACAACGATTTGTTCAATACCGGTATCGGTGCAATGCTCGGCCAGTTCCAGGTATCGGACGTATTGTTTCCGCGTGAAGTACGAATGACCTTTCAGGATTTCATGCTGTTTCGCGCGGCCGGCATCACCTACGATCGCGGCATACTTTTTGGCAAAGGTGTCGGAAACATTGACGTGTCACTGGGCTTTGTCAACGGCAATGGCGTTCAGCAGAACTTCGGTATTAACAGCCCGGGCTACCGTCGGCCGGACCGGATGTTTGACAACGATACGCAAAAAAGTGTCTTCGGCCGCCTGGGCGGCGATATCGGACCGGTCTCCGTCGGCCTGTTCGGTCTCTCGGGCCGACAAAAGAACGCGACCGGACCGGCCGGCATGCAATCCGGCGACCGCCGGACCGAAAAGCTGGTTGCCGGTATCGACGTATCGGGAAACATTGATGGGAAGTGGTACTGGTTTGGCCAATACCTGTGGAACCGCTGGGCAGATTTCCTCGACCCGGCCACCGACTACGAGTGGTCTGGCGCCTTTGCAGGCGTGGATTACCTGCACAATGAAAAGTGGGTTTTTTCAGCGCTCGTCAATCATATAGACGCTGGTGATTTCAAAAACACCGACACGATATATGAGGGCCTGGAAATGCGCACCGTCAGCGTTGCTGCGGCCTATTACTTCATGCGCAATGTCAAGGGCGTTATCGAAGCAAATGTCGACCTGCTGGATGACGCGCCGCAGACCGGCCAGTATTTTACCGGACACCTTAGCCAGGAAAACTACATTCTCATCGGCATTGATGCGGCGTTTTAGCAACGCGGAGGCAAGTCACCGCATCACCAGGTACATTCGATGCGGCCAACCGCAGGCAGATACGTAGAACACCTGACTTCAGTATTCAAAGGCAGTCGCGACAATTGCGTCAGGACGGATAAAGGTCGCCTGGCTGCCGATGAGCGCACAGACAAAAAGTCAAGCAAAACTGACAGGCTATAAGGCCTGGGATCGCACCACCCGCTGGTTTCATTGGGTCAATGTCGCATGCGTGATCGGGCTCGCCGGGCTTGGTCTGGTAATTCTGAACGAGAAGTCGTTTGGGGTGAGCCCGGACGGAAAAGTTCTCCTAAAGACCTTGCACGCGTATGTCGGCTACGTCTTCGCCATAAATCTCGGCTGGCGTTTTGTGTGGGCTTTCATCGGCAGCGAACGAGCACGCTGGCGGGGATTGCTGCCGTTTGGAGCGGGTTACGCCCGCTCGCTGCGCCAGTACGTTCGAGGCTTTCGAATGGGCAAGGCGCCGGACTACCTCGGCCACAACCCGTTGGGCCGCTTGATGGTGCTGGCGTTGCTGATCTTGCTGCTGACCCAAGCCGCGACCGGGCTGGTGCTTGCCGGCACGGACCTCTACAAACCGCCGTTCGGCGGCTTGTTTGCAGAGTGGGTAACGAAAGGCGATCCGGACAAACTCGCAATACTGGTGCCCGGATCGAAAGATGCCGTGGATCCGGTCGCATACGAGGACATGCGGCGCTTTCGGAAACCCTTCATCACAATTCACAAGTTTAATATCTACGCACTGATTACCCTGAGCCTCCTGCATATTCTCGGCGTGGTCGTTACGGAAGTTCGAGAGAGGAATGGCCTGGTTTCAGCGATGATAACCGGCGAGAAAGTATTCTCGGCACGGCCGATTGATATTCCGGAAGAACAGGCACCGACGGAAGCCGAGAAACACGAATGACGCCAATCCGCTGTTATTCTGTTGCAGGCTGAGGCCTTTTGCCGGTACCGATAAACCACAGCCATGCGTAGCCGGTAGCACCGGCGACAAGCGAAGCGAGCAAGATGCCGGTTTTTGCCATCAACAACGTCTCAGCCTGATGAGCGAAGGCCAATTCCGCGATAAAGATCGACATAGTGAATCCGATGCCACTGATCAGTGAGACGCCAATAATATGGTTGAAATTCAAGTCATCGGGCAATCGGCTTAGGCCGAGTTTGACTGCGACCCAGGTAAAGCCTGCGATGCCAATGAGTTTGCCGCCAACGAGTCCTGCTACGATTCCAAACGAAACCGGGTGAGTCACAGTACTGCCAATTGATGCGAGATCGACGGGAATGCCCGCATTGGCCAAGGCAAATATCGGAATAATCAAATAGGCAGACGGCAGGTGTATTTTGCTTCCCAATACCTGTGCCGGTGCCTGCACAAGGTGAACACCTTCGCCCAGGGCACGAACCCGGGCGCGCAATTCATCGTTTCGAATAATGTTTTCCTCTTTCTTATACGCGTGATTGATTTCGGAAAGCATTTTCTTCGCCTGAAGAATGAATCGTTTTGGGTCGTACTTCGGCCGCATTGGAATCGAAAAAGCGAGGAAAATGCCCGCGAGAGTTGCATGGACTCCGCTTTTCATCATTGCGATCCAAAGCACGATACCGAGGAGCAAATACGGCAAGGGGCGGCGAATTCCACCCAGGTTCAGGCTTATCAGTATTGCAACAATACTGGCCGCGCCGCCGAGTGCCCAAAGATTGAGTGCGTCCGTGTAAAACACCGCAATGACCAGTACCGCGCCCAGATCGTCCACAATAGCCAGGGCGATCAAGAACGTCAGCAGGGCTTTGGGAATGCGATTGCCAAGCAGTGCCAGTATGCCTAGCGCAAACGCGATGTCGGTCGCCATTGGCACGCCCCATCCGTCAAACGAATGGCCTTCGCGATTGAATGCGATATACACCAACGCTGGCATCGCCATACCGCCGATCGCGGCAATAATGGGCAAGATCGCTTGCTCAGGATCGGCAAGTTCTCCAACCAGAATTTCGCGCTTTAGCTCGAGGCCGATCACGAAAAAGAAGATGGCCATCAAGCCGTCATTGATCCA
>DDIP01000308.1 GCA_002338605.1 Proteobacteria bacterium UBA1847
TGGTGGTGGTGGCGGTGGCGGTGGCGGATGGTAAGCGTCCGGGTGAGGAAAGGAAGCCAATGAATCAGACAATCTACCGCCGGCAATCGAATAGCGCGATTCCGGACGTCATTTTCATCCTGTTGATGATCAACGGGCTGGTTTTCGCACTCCAGCAGTTTTTTCCGGGCATCACCGGGCGCTTGCTGGCGCTGCAGCCCATCGTTGGTCATCCACTGTACGAATTCCCCCCCTTTTTGCCATGGCAGCTCGTGACCTATGGCTTCATGCACGATACGCGATCGTGGATGCACATCATTTTCAATATGCTAATGCTCTGGATGTTCGGGCGCGACATCGAACGTCTGATGGGCGCTCGCCGATTTCTGACCTACTACATTGTCTGTGTCATTGGCGCGGGAATCGTGCAGTTGCTGGCGGGCGTCATCCAGGGCTGGGGTGTGCCGACAGTTGGAGCATCGGGTGGTGTGTTCGGGATATTCCTCGCCTATGGCATGGCGTTTCCAAATCGGCGTGTGATGCTGATGTTTCCGCCGATCCCGATGCCCGCCAAATACTTCGTGATCCTGCTCGGCCTGTTCGAGCTGACCATGGGCTACAGCGGCGCCGCACCGGGTATCGCGAACTTCGCACATCTCGGTGGTATGCTTTTTGGCTATGCATTGATCAAGTACTGGGCCAGCCAGCGCCGGTAATTTGTAACGATTTCGGGCTCCGGTGCATCTAAAAGGGGTCAAACAGGGGAGATATATGGCCATCAAACGCAGAGAATTTCTGGGTACGGTCGCGGCGGGCAGCGCTATTGTCACCATGCCGGGCTTTCTGTCCGGTTGTGGAATCCAGGGTGCAACGGCATTGTCTGCGGCAACGCCTGAGAATCCGTTCATGGACTGGTTTGGTGTGGACCAGCCCACGGTCGCCCGGGTGATGTCGGAATTGACCTCGCGAGGCGCGGATACCGCGGACCTGTATTTTCAGCACGCTCGAAACAATTCGCTGACGCTCGAGGATGGCATCGTTAGCAGTGCCAATTCAGGGATCCAGCAAGGCGTTGGCCTGCGTGTCGTCATCGGCGAGCAGACCGGTTATGCCTTTACTGAGGACCTTACCTTGCCATCGATGCTGGCCGCGGCCCGAACGGCATCCGCCATTGCGTCCGGCGGCCGGGTCGTCGCACCACAGCAATTCAACCCAATGGAAACCGGCAACCTTTATACGACTACGGTTCCGTGGGCCGATGTCGGCGTGGAGCAGAAACTGCCGGTCATGAAGTACATCGAACAGCAGGCAAAGTCGAAAGATCCGGCGATCGACAAAGTGGCCGTCTACTGGGCCGATGGTGATGAACGCGTAATGATCGCGACGCTCGATGGCAAACTGGTCATGGATCACCGTCCGATGGCGCGCGTTACCGTTGTTGTTACCGCAAAGAAAGGTGAGGAAACACAAACCGGTTATTCGAACATCGCAGCGCGCGAAGAATTCTCGTGGTTCTCTGAAGATCGCCTGTCAGCAATGGTCGACGAAGCCGTTGACCGCACCATGATCCAGTTCGAGGCACGTCGTCCGCCGGCCGGCGAAATGCCCGTTATTCTCGCAGCAGGCGCGAGTGGCATCCTGCTGCACGAGGCGATTGGCCACGGCATGGAGGCGGACTTCAATCGCAAGGGCACGAGTATTTACTCGGACATGATTGGCAAGAAAGTTGCGGAGCCGTTTGTGACGGTTGTCGACCAGGCCGATATCCCGCGCGAACGTGGAGCGCTGAACTACGACGATGAAGGCAACAAGGCGGGCCGGACCGTAATGGTTGAGCAGGGAATTCTGAAGTCCTACCTGCACGACCAGATCAGCGCTAAACAATACGGCCTGAAAGCGACCGGATCGGGGCGTCGGGAGTCGTACCAGTATGCGCCGATGCCGCGTATGAGTTGCACGTTCATGGAAGACGGGCCGCATACGAAGGACGAGATTATTGCCGCCGTCGATCGAGGCATTATTTGCGAGACCTACACGAACGGCCAGGTACAAATTGGCGCCGGCGATTATACGTTCTACGTGAAGAACGGCTGGCTCGTTGAGAATGGCAAAGTTACCGCCCCTATCAAGGACGTCAACATTATCGGCAACGGGCCGGAGTCCCTGAAACGCATCACGATGGTTGCGAACGATGCGCGTCTCGATACGGGCGGATGGACTTGCGGCAAGAATGGCCAGAGTGTGCCGGTTTCGCAGGGCATCCCGACGGTGCTGGTCTCCAGCATGACAGTAGGAGGCGAAAATGCGAGCTGATGCATTGAAGCAGGCAGAACATGCGATTGGCATTGCACAAGCTGCCGGTGCCGATGATGTGGTTGCCACGATCAGCCAGAGCAGGGATGTCACTTTCGAATATCGTGACGGTGCCCTGGAGAAGGTCAAGGACACGACGTCGCAGGGCCTTGGCATCCAGGTCTATGCAAACGGGCGATATTCGAGCCACCAGACAACCGACCTCAAACCGCAGCGCCTGAAGAGCTTCGTTGCTGAAGCGGTGGCGATTACGAAGGCGCTGGAACCGGACGAATTCCGACAGATCACGCCGCCGGCGTTGTTTGAAGGCCGCTCGGAAATCGACCTCGACCTGGTCGATCCCAGGGTTGCCGAAATCAGCCGCGAACAGCGCCTGGCATGGTGCGAAGCGATCGACACGATCGCGACAGGTCATCCGAAAGTCATCTCCGCGACGGCTGGCGTCTACGACGGCACTTACGGTTCAACGACGGTCAGCAGCAACGGGTTTTTCGGCAGTCGCGAGTTGACGTATTGCTGGTACGGGTCCGAGATCACGTTGAGAGATCAGGGTGACAAGCGCGCCGAAGACAGTTTCTACGTCGGCAGCCCGCATCTCGAGACCCTTCCGGATGCCACGACGGTGGCTGATACGGCACTGCAGCGTGTCTTGTCCCGTCTGAATTCAGAAAAGGGCCCGACGGTCAAGACAACGATGATTGTCGATTCCCGTGCGGCCTCGTCACTGATCGGACGATTGCTCGGTCCGGCAAATGCACGACGTGTGCAACAGGGCCAGTCTTACTGGGCTGATCTCGTTGGCGAACAAGCCTTCAGCGACACGCTGACGATCATTGATGACCCGCTGATCAGGCGGGGATTCGCATCGCGCCATTTCGACGATGAGGGTATCGCCGCGAAGGTCATGCCCGTCGTTGAGAACGGTGTTGTCCGGAATCTGTACGTTGACACCTACTATGGCCGCAAGGCGGGACTTCTGCCGACAACCGGATCACCTTCGAATCGCCGTGTTGGCACCGGCTCAAAGTCGCTGCAGGAGTTGCTGGCGGACGTCGGTACCGGCGTTTATGTAACGTCCTGGCTGGGCGGTAATGCGGACAACACGACCGGCGATTTTTCGCTCGGCATCCGCGGCCATATGATTGAGAATGGCCAAATCGGCCGGCCTGTTGGCGAAATGAACGTGACCGGCAACTTGCGCGACCTGTTCAGTCGTCTCGAAATGACCGGCAACGATGTGTATCCGTATTCATCAACGCTGTCGCCGTCGCTGGTTTTTGCCGGCGTCGATTTCTCCGGCGTCTAGGCGTCTTCAGGCAGACAGGCCGCCGTCAATCGGAATTGCGGCGCCGGTGATCTGGCCGGCCGCATCGCTGGCGAGAAACAGTACCAGGCCGGCCACTTCCTCGGGCGTTGCAATGCGGCCGTTCGGGCTGGACTCAGCGACTTCGGCGAGGTACTCGTCGACGTCCTGACCGGTCTGTTCCGCGCCCGCAGCCAGCATCGGCGT
>DDIP01000426.1 GCA_002338605.1 Proteobacteria bacterium UBA1847
CGTCTTGCCCTCGAAGATGTCAACGCCAAGTGTTCCACTCGTGTACTGATGCTTCCGGGTTTCGCGGATGACGTAGTGACTGCCATGAATATGCCAGCCCCATACGCCTACGTAGTCGACCGGATAGGATTCAACACGGATCTTGTCCCGTGTGCCGACCGTGTACGCAATCAGCATGTCGCCATTCCCTGGCGTATCCAGGAATTCGTAACCAGCCGACTCGAGATGGCGCCGAATTGCTGCTTGTATGTTTTGCTGCGACAGTGGACTGATCCGAATCGATTCGCCGTCGGTTACGTAGGGTGTCTCGCTAACCCAGGAAAAGGTCTTGAAGGCGGCAAAATTCGCCGTCTCATCATAATGCGAGCCCGTCCTGATCGTAGCGCAACCAGACTGGGCAATAACGAGGAGCAATATGACGAGTGCTTGTTGCAGTTTCGTTGTCGCGCATGTGTGAAGCATGATCTTCTCCTCAAGAATTCATTGGTCTGACAGCTCGCAGGTTCTCACTGGTCTAGTCCTCTTCGGGCGACAGGCGTTCGATCCGAGTGCGCAGCGCATTGACCTCGTCAAGTAATTCAAGTGTCAGGGCAATGCCCTCAACATTGACTCCGAGGTCACGGTGCAATCGTCGTGCAGTAATTACGCGGGTGATACTTTCCACGCCGAATCGCCAGTCATCGCGCCTGGAACCTCCGGGTTCCAGCACGCCATGATCGACCAGTTCCAGGACCCATTCCTCGCGGCATCCGCAGGCCTGGCAAATGTCGACAACAGACAGTGTTACTCGCTCGTCAAGTACGGTGCCGCTTATCACTTCTCTTGGCATGGCTCGTCAGGCCCCCAGGTGTGTGCGTGGATTGAAGTCAAATGCCTGCTGCATTTTTCGGTAGGCGTCTTTTTCCTTATCCGATTTTGCAGGCGGCAGTGCGATCGCAAGTTCCACGATGAAATCACCCGGAGGATCGCTCGGAATCCCGCGGCCTTTTAATCGCAGCTTGCTTCCTTGTTTGGAGCCGGACGGGACTTTGAGGTCGACTGCCCCGGAGGGAGTCGGGACTTTAATCGTGGCGCCGAGTGTGGCCTCCCACGGAGTGACAGGCAGTGTCATGAAAACGTCCCGTTCATCAACCGTGTATCGGGGGTGCTGCCGAAACGCGACTTCGAGGAACAGATCCCCGGATTCGCCGCCACCGTAGCCGGGTGAACCCTGACCGGACAAGCGAATTCGCTGGCCCGCGCGAATACCTTTTGGGATTTTTACGTTGAGTGTTCGTTCGCGGGTCGAGACGTGCCCGTTTTCGTCAAGCATGGGGACCCGCAAATTGATCGCTCTCGTGGCTCCGCGATAGGCATCTTCCAGATCGACAAGCACCCTGGCGTGATGATCGTCGCCGCGGCTCCGGAATTGACGAGAACGCGCAGCACCGCCTTGAGCGCGCGCGTGCTGTCCAAACAGGGATTCGAAGAAATCACTATAGCGTCCATCCGCGTCGCCACCGAAGCCGCTGCCGCTGAATTCGAATCCCGCACCCCAGTCAGGCGGTGGCTGAAAATCCTTTCCCGCCTTCCAGTTCGAACCGAGTTCGTCATAGGCGGCCCTGCTTTCCGGATCCTTCAGGACGGCATAGGCCTCGCCAAGTTCCTTGAAGCGTTCTTCGGCATCTTTTTCTTTGCTGACGTCCGGATGATACTTGCGGGCAAGTTTTCGGTAGGACCGCTTGATTTCATCCTGTGTCGCCTTTCGGTCGACACCCATGATTTTGTAGTAGTCCCGGTATTCCAAGAAAGCCCCTCAATTGCTCGATGAATTCGGCAATATTGTTGTTCCATTTTCCCGTGTTTCAATGCCGGTGTACCTACGGAGAAGTACCAATCAACTGTCGGTCCGGCGTTATCGTCAGGGTATTTTTACGGATTTACTCCGACGCCAGATTACCTGACTCTCGTATTGTAGAGGGAGGCGGGTTGTTTCTGCCGGATTTATTCTGAAAAGAGGATACTGCGATGAATATAGTGAGTTGGACACCATTTCAGGACATGGATGACGTATTCAGTCGATTCCACAGGCTGTATGGCGGTCTTTCCCCGAAACGCGATGGCGATCTTGCCGCAGACTCGGCATGGTGGCCGGTCGCAGACATTTCGGAGTCCGAAAGCGAATACCTCATCAAGGCTCAGCTGCCCGAAGTTGACCGAAAAGACGTTAAGGTCACGGTCGATGGCGGGATGGTTTCGATTCGTGGTGAACGTCGCATGGAGAAGGACGAGAAGGACGCCAAACAGCACCGCATTGAAAGTTTCTATGGAACATTCTCAAGAAGCTTTGCGCTGCCGGAAGATGCCGACGTGCAGCACATAAAGGCGAAATCGAAAGACGGGGTTTTGAGGATCCATATCCCGAAAACACAGCAGGCGACTTCCAAAAAGATTGATGTCACCGTCGACTAGGCGAAAGGCATCGGGAAAGTCAGGGAAACCGGGGCCATACCCCCGGTTTCCCTCAGTGCGTAAGGTTTATAAAGCACGGAATTTACTCGCAATATATCTCGTGCAGGCAACTCATTAGCTTTTGCACATGATTCCCGCGCAGCGAATAGTAAATCGTCTGGCCGTCCCGCCGGGTGCCCACGAGCCCGGTACGCCGCAGGATCGCAAGATGTTGCGACAGCGGCGATTGTGCCAGATCGATCCGCTCGTTCAGTTCACCAACGGACATTTCCCTTTCCGATAGCAGGCAAAGAATCATCAGCCGGTGCGGATTGCCGGCGGTTTTCAGCAATGCCGCCGCCTCCTCGGAATTGGCTTGCAGCTCTGCCAGGTCGGTTTGGATCGGTGCGGGCACTTGCTTGCCTCCAGGGCCTTGCGGCATTTACGTATATGTGAATATACTAATGTAGATATAATTAATATAAGCGAATTAGAACACAGATTGAAAGCTCTTGTAAATCGGCAACAGTCCCGCTTTGGGCTTCGGAGGACAGGACATGGCGACAGTGGTGGTATTGGGTGGCGGCATCGGCGGCGTGTCGCAAGCCTTCGAGTTGAAATCGCTGCTGGACAAAAGCGACAAGCTGATCCTGGTCAGTGATAGCGAGAACTTCGAATTTACACCATCGAATCCCTGGGTCGCGGTCGGTTGGCGGACGGGCGCGCAGATAGCTGTTGATCTGCGACCGGTGTGTGCCAAGCGCGGCATCGAGTTCATCAACCAGGCAGCGACCCGCGTCCACCCGGAAGATAACAAAATATCGCTCGCTGACGGTGGTGTTGTCGAGTACGACTACCTGGTTGTCGCAACCGGCCCAAAACTTGCGTTCGACGAAATCGAGGGACTCGGGCCAGAGGGATACACCAGCTCCGTTTGCAAGACAGGGCATGCGGAGGCTGCGAGGGCCGATGTCGAAAAACTGGCTAAAGATCCCGGGCCGGTCGTTGTCGGAGCGGCACAGGGCGCATCCTGCTTCGGGCCGGCCTACGAGTACGCCTTTATTCTCGACACCGAACTGCGCAAGCGAAAGGTACGTGATCGCGTACCCATGACGTTTGTCACATCAGAACCCTATATCGGTCACCTGGGTCTCGACGGCGTCGGCGACACCAAGGGTATGCTCGAATCGGAATTGCGCAATCGTCACATACACTGGGTTACCAATGCGAAAATCCAGGAAGTCAGTGACGGCAGTATGACAATCATCGAAGTGGATAAAGATGGCGCCGACAAGCAACAACATGAGGTGACGTTCAGGCATGCCATGATTTTGCCTGCGTTTAAAGGGGTTGACGCCGTCTTTGGTGTCGATGGTCTGGTCAATCCCCGCGGCTTTGTGCTGGTCGACAAGCACCACCGCAACGCAGTTTACAAGAACATTTACTCGGTCGGCGTGTGTATTGCGATTCCGCCCATTGGGCCTACCCCGGTCCCGGTCGGTGTACCGAAGACGGGTTACATGATCGAGTCGATGGTGACCGCGACTGCGAAAAATATCCGCGACGTGATTGATGGCAAAGAGCCATCGCATGAAGCGACCTGGAACGCGATTTGCCTCGCTGATTTCGGGGACTCCGGCGTGGCATTCGTCGCATCGCCGCAAATCCCGCCACGCAACACGAACTGGGCCTCGCAGGGCAAGTGGGTACATCTCGCAAAAATTGCCTTCGAAAAATATTTTTTGCGAAAAGTCCGACAGGGCAGGCACGAGGCGTACTACGAAAAACTGCTGATGAAGTGGATTGGTTCTGACCGGCTGAAAGAGACGGGATGAGACACTCAATAATTGCGATAGCGACGGGTCGGCCGCGCGCTGTGTTTGCGATTGCCGTATTGGTCACCCTGTTGTTCGGGGCAATGTTGCCGCGCATCCAGATTGACACCGATCCCGAGAACATGTTGCCGGCTGCGCAAACGGACCGGGTGTTTCACAACCTCGTGAAACAGCGATTTGCCTTGCACGATGCAATCGTCGTTGGCGTGGTGAATACCAGTGATGCAAATGGGGTCTTTAACATCGAAACGCTTTCTGCTCTGCAGGCGATCAGTGAAAGGATTCTCGCCATCGATGGCGTAGTAAGAAATGACGTGATGTCATTGTCGCTCGCCGACAACATCAGCCAGGGCGAAGAGGGCGAGATTCGCTTCAGCTGGATGATGAAGGACGCGCCGACAACGCAGTCCGAGGTCGATGCAATTCGTTCGGCAGTCAATCGATTGCCGCTGCTGCTCAATACCCTGGTGTCCGAGGATGATCGTGCGGCCGCAATTTACGTCCCAATCGAAAGCAAGGACCTGAGTTACCCAATTTCGCTTCAAATACAAAGTATTGCATCAGAGTATCCGAATACCGGCGAGTATCACATTACCGGCCTGCCGGTTGCAGAAGATACCTTCGGCGTGCAGATGTTCAGGCAAATGGCAATTTCCGCGCCGCTGGCGGGCCTCATGATCTTTGTATTGATGTGGTTTTTCTTTCGCAGCGCACGGCTGGTTATCGCGCCGATGCTCGTCGCGATGATCACGGTGATCGTTACGATGGGTCTACTGGTCGGACTGGGTTTCACCGTGCACATCATGAGTTCGATGATTCCGATATTCCTGATGCCTATCGCGGTCGTGGATTCGGTTCACATCATGTCGGCATTTTCAGATCGTTATGAACCCGGCCAGGATGTGAAGGAGACAATCTCCGGGGTTGTGGACGATCTATATAAGCCCATGTTGTTTACATCCCTGACAACAGGCGTGGGTTTTGCATCCCTACTGATTACGCCGGTGCCACCGGTACAGGTTTTCGGTGCATTCGTCGCTTTTGGTGTACTGCTGGCGTTTATCATGACGATCGTGCTGATTCCTGCTTTCGTGGTTCGGATGAAGCCGGACAGTCTCAAAGCACTGGGCCGATTAAAGGCTGGAAGTGACGCCGATACACTGCTGGCGCGCCTGCTGCGCGCGACGGGCCGGCTGACACCGCGATTTAGCAAACTGATAATTGCACTGGCAGTCGGTATTGTGCTGTTCAGCATTGCCGGCGTGCAGCGTATCGAAATCAACGACAATCCGGTGCGCTGGTTCAAATCCGACCACCGTATTCGTGTTGCAGACGCCATCCTCAATGAACATTTCGCGGGAACCTACGACGCGTTCCTGGTGCTGACGAATGAAGACGACACAATTACCCGGGAATTTCGTGAGCGCGCTACAGTTTTGCTCGATAGTGCAGCGGCCGACGGCGTCGATATCGCTGCTCTGAGAAAACTGATCCAGAACACCGAAACGGCACAAGGCCAGTATTTTGGACAAATTATTTCTGCGACCGACGATTTGCTGTTCGAGTCAGACTCGGGCCTTGAACCACTTGAGGAACTGCTGTTCGCGGCTGAGGAGGCCCAGTCCAGGAGCAAGTATTTCCAGGATCCGGATGCCTTGAGGGAGGTGGCCGCACTCCAGCAAGCCCTGATGAATACCGGCGGCGTGGGCAAGACAAATGCCCTGCCGGACGTCGTAAAAGTGGAGAATCGTGAGCTTCGCGGCGGGGACAATGCATCCTACGAAATTCCGGCAACGCCACAGGCTGTTGCACAAACCCTGCTGCAATACCAGTCATCGCACCGGCCGCAGGACCTGTGGCACATGGTGACACCGGATTTCCGTTCGACGGCGATCTGGTTGCAGCTCAAGAGTGGCGACAATCGGGACATGACGCATGTCATCAATGCAATCGATGACTACCTCCACGCGCACCCCCTGCCCAGCGGAGTTACCGCCAATTGGGCCGGCAAGACGTATATCAACGTGATCTGGCAGGACGAGATGGTGGCCGGCATGCTGAATAGCCTGTTTGGCGCCTTTGCTATCGTGTTCCTGATGATGGCCTTGCTGTTCCGGTCACCATTGCTGGGACTGCTGGCGATGGTGCCTTTGACGGCGACGATACTTGCAGTCTATGGGCTGATCGGCTGGATCGGGAAGGACTACGATATGCCAATTGCTGTTCTTTCATCCCTGGTACTCGGACTCTCCGTCGATTTCGCCATTCACTTTATTCAACGCATGCGTGTCCTGCGTGAGGAGTTGGGGTGTTATGTAGAAGCCACGAAACTGATATTTGAGGAGCCCGCGCGCGCGATCGCTCGCAATGCAATTGTCATCGCATTGGGATTCACGCCGCTGTTTTTTGCAGCGTTGGTTCCGTACATAACGGTGGGTGCTTTCATGGCAGCGATCATGGTGATTTCCGGAGTCGCGACACTGCTTTTGCTGCCCGCTTTGATGTCGCTCGGGCAAGAAGACACACGCATGGCGGAAGCCGGCGAATCGCAAGAAGGAGTTTAAACGATGAAAACAGTCATCACGGCTATCGCATTGAGCGTCGCCTTCGCGGCCAGCGATAGCCGGGCAGAAGACTTGAGCGACGCGGACGAAATCGTCTCGCTCGCCAATAGTGCTTCCTACTACGCCGGCAATGACGGTCGATCGGAAGTCCGCATGATTATTCGAGATGCGCAGGGAAGGGAACAACGGCGCCAGTTCACTATCTTACGGCGTACCGTAGAGGATGCGGGCGACCAGGACTTCCTGGTCGTATTCAGCCAGCCGTCCGATGTGCGCGGCACCGTTTTCCTTGTTAAGAAACATGTTGGTCGCGACGACGATCGCTGGTTGTACTTGCCGGGGCTGGACTTGGTCAAACGCATCTCGGCTGGTGACAAGCGAACGAGTTTCGTCGGTGCGCACTATTTCTACGAGGATGTGTCCGGGCGTGATCCTGGCGAGGATACACATGTGCTCCACGAGACGAATGACGAAAGTTACGTTCTCACCCATACGCCGAAGGACAGCTCACAGGTTGAGTTTTCGCGCTACCAAACCTGGATCGACAAGAACACGTTTCTGCCGACCCGGATTGAATACACGAATTCAGCCGGCAATGTGTATCGGCGTGTTGAAGCCCTTGAGGTCGAAGAGATCAACGGCTACCCGACAGTTACGAAGAGTCGCGTTGTCGATCTTGATTCGGATGGCCAGACGGACATGCAGTTCAGGTATATTGCCTATGATATCGGTATCCCGGCCGACGTATTCACGGAACGGTCGCTGCGCCGTCCACCGGGTGAGTGGCTGAAACGGCCCGCGGCTGATCAATGAGACGATTCTTCCTCATCACTTCATTGCTGGCTTCGGCAGTTTTCGCGTCCGCGGGCGGTGATCTGTCTGATGATGAGTGGGACGACTGGGGCGCTGACGACAGCGCAGGCGGATTGCGATGGACGGGATTCGTCGAAGCGGCGGCGGGCGGCCGATTACAA
>DDIP01000008.1:0-5936 GCA_002338605.1 Proteobacteria bacterium UBA1847
TCGCCGCCGCGGCTGGCGGCGACCTCACGTTCCTGCAGATTACGATTGGCTATATTGTTGGCCGAACCGGCGTTATTTTCGTGCTGCTGCCGCTGTATTTTCGCGGCAAACCGTTTACCGCCTACGAAGTGCTTGAGACCCGCTTCGGCATGACGAGCCGCCGGCTCGTCTCGAGCCTGTTCCTCTTGACGCGCAACGCCAGCGACGCCCTGCGCCTGTTCCTGACTGCGCTGGTACTGCAGATCGTGCTCGGCCTCGATCTGTCCTTAAGTGTCATTTTTATCGGTGTCGTGACGATTCTCTATACATTTATTGGCGGCGCGAAGTCAGTCATCTGGAATGACTGCATCCAGTTCGTCATCTATATGATCGGCGCGGCGGCAGCGGCCTCGATCATTGTCGGCAATGTGCCGGGTGGGACGGCGCAGATTCTTGAATTCGCGCACGCAGGCAACAAGCTGAGGCTCTTTGATTTTGACCTGAGCCTCACCGCGCCCGGTATGACATTCTGGGCCGGCCTCGCCGGCGGTGCATTTCTAACCGCCGCAACGCACGGCACAGACCAGATGATGGTGCAACGCTACCTGTCGGCGCGGAACCAGCGCGATGCATCGCTGGCGCTCGGGATCAGCGGTTTTATCGTCATGCTGCAGTTTGCCGTGTTCCTGCTGATCGGCGTGGGCCTGGCCGCATTGTTTGGCATCACGGCGGCGGGGTCTGCCGTTGATGTCAAGAACGATCAGCTGTTCGCCTATTTCATCGTCAACTACATGCCCGTCGGGCTTCTGGGTCTCACGCTTGCCGCCGTTTTCGCGGCGGCGATGTCGACCTTATCAAGTTCGCTGAATTCTTCGGCGGCGGCATTCGTCAACGATATTTACCTGCCGTTGCAGAAGCGCGATGCTGTGGATGTCACGACACTGAAAGTCGGGCGCACGGCAACGGTTGTCTTTGGTCTCGTACAGATCGGCATTGCGCTGGCTTTTGGCATGATCGCTTCCAGTGCGAGCATTGTTGCGAATGTCCTGAAGATCAGCGGCTTCGCAGCAGGCCCGGTCCTGGGGCTTTATTTTCTCGGTGTCTTTGCGCCGCGCGTGCGCCAGCGGGCGGCTTTGACGGGCTTCGTGGTCGGCGTCGGTGTATTGTCGATTATTGCGTATACGACACCAGTGCACTGGGCCTGGTATGCGCTGTTTGGATCCGTGATTACAATGGCTGCTGGTAGCGTTGCGAACCTCCTGGAAGGAAATAACGTTGAGAAATGACGTCCTCGCCGCATTGAAAACCATTGTCGGAGAACGACATGTCCTGACCGGGGATGCAGTCGCCAGTATCGAGTTTCCCTGGAATACGCATGCCAGTTGCGCGGCACGCGCAATCGTCAGTCCGGCATCCACCGCCGAAGTGGCCGAGATCATGCGTTGCTGCAATGCAGCCGGGCAAACCGTTGTGCCGTTCGGCGGCATGACAAACCTGGTGCAGGGTTGCGCGACGACGGCGGATGATATCGTGCTGTCGCTGGCTCGGATGAACCGGGTCGAGGATGTCGACAGGTCGGCAGGCACGCTGACTGCTCAGTCCGGCGTGACACTACAGGCAGCACAGGAGGCTGCCGCGGCTGCGGACATGTTTTTCCCGGTGGATATCGGTGCACGCGCCAGTTGTCAGCTCGGGGGCATCGTTTCCAATAACGCGGGCGGCAACAAGGTGATTCGCTACGGCATGACCCGCGACACCGTGCTCGGGCTTGAGGCGGTACTGGCCGATGGGACCGTCATCTCGTCGATGAATCGCTACATCAAGAACAATTCCGGTTTCGATCTCAAGCAGATGTTCATCGGCAGCGAGGGTGTACTCGGCGTTATTACGCGGCTGGTATTTCGATTGCGCGCCACCGCACGCAGTCACAACGTCGCACTGCTGGCCTGCGAGAAATTTGACGACGTCGTTGCGATTCTCGAAACGGCCAATCGCAGCCTGCCGAACACGCTCAGTGCTTTCGAAGTGATGTGGAACAGCTTTTACTCACTGGTCGTGCGGCCTAGGGGCAGGCTGGCGCCACCGCTTGCGCCGGGCCAGGCGCAATACGTAATCATTGAAACAATGGGTGTTGATCAGCAGCACGACACGGCCGCATTCGAAAGCCTGCTCGAAGACCTGATGGAGCGGGGCCTGCTGGTCGACGGAGTGCTCGCCAAGTCGGACAGCGAAAGGGAACTGATCTGGAGTATTCGCGACGAAGTGGAACCCGTGATTGGCAACGCGCATAACTTCGACGTCAGCCTGCGCAGCACCGATGTCGGTGAATACGTGCGCAGGGTCGAAGCGGCGATTGCCGATTTGTTCCCGGAAGCGTCGGTGATCGGGTTCGGTCATCTCGGTGACAACAATGTTCATGTTTCAGTCGGCGGCATCGACTTCGACAGCGACAAGATCCGCCAGGTTGAGGAGCAGGTCTATGGCTGTCTCGAGGCATTCGACGGCGCAATTTCCGCCGAGCACGGCATTGGTCTCGAAAAGCGGCAATACCTGCCGATCAGTCGCAGTGAGGCTGAGATCGGTCTGATGAAAACGCTGAAACGTGCGCTGGACCCGAACAATATCCTGAATCCCGGCAAAGTCGTCGACGCGGCAATGCGATGAGCCGTCAGCTACTCGCCAACGCCAGATTGTTTGACGGCGATACCCTGCATGACGATCGTTCATTGCTCATCGACAATGGCAGGATTGCCGGTATCGTTCCGGCCGGTCAGGAGCCGCAGGATGCATCGGTCGTCGATATCGGTGGTCATTGGCTGGCGCCGGGCCTGATCGACCTGCAGGTGAACGGTGGCGGCGGCGTGCTGTTCAACGACACACCGACAGTCGAGGCCCTGCAGGCAATGGTTGCCGCACATCGGGCGTACGGCACCACCGCCTGCCTGCCGACGTTGATCAGTGACAACGCAAACGTGATGCGGCAGGGTATCAACGCGGTTGCCGAATGCATCGCGGGTCGTTGTCCGGCGGTGGTCGGCATTCACCTCGAGGGTCCGCACCTCAACGCCGACTACCGCGGCGTGCATGATGCAAGCAAGATGCGGCCGCTTGATGACGAGGCCATGGTGTTGCTGAGTTCGCTGGATTGCGGGCGAACGTTAATCACTGTCGCACCCGAGACAATACCCGGGGACACGATCAGGCGTCTGTGTGAAGCCGGTGTCATCGCGTTTGGCGGACACAGCGCCGCGACCTACGAAGAAACGCAAGCGGCGCTGGCCGCGGGCTTGTCGGGATTTACGCACCTGTTCAATGCAATGAGCCCGTTGACGAGTCGTGCGCCAGGAATGGTGGGTGCTGCACTTGATGATGCGAGCAGCTATGTCGGCATCATCGCCGACGGTCATCATATTCATCCCGCCACACTGCGCATCGCGATTCGTGCCAAGGCACACGGCAGGGTGTGTCTCGTAACGGACGCGATGCCGACAGTCGGATCGATGGACAAAACATTCATGTTGAACGGCGCAAAGATCAGCGCCACCGGCGGGCGTTGCATCACGGCGAACGGCACGTTGGCCGGAAGCGATATCGGCATGATTGACGCCGTTCAGAATGTCGTTGAGTTCGGTGGTGTCGATCGTTGTGAGGCTTTGCGTATGGCATCGGCGTATCCGGCTGCAGCCCTGGGCCTCGACGACAGGCTCGGCTACCTGCGCCCCGGTTATCGCGCGGACCTCATCGAGCTGGACGACGACTTCAGAGTGGTTCGAAGCTGGGTGCAGGGAGAGATGGAGGCCAACACCTGACGTGGACGTCACAATTCTCAAAGACAGCGATGCGGTCGCAGCGGCGGGTACAGACTTGTTGCGGGGTGTTCTGCGGCAGAAGCCAAACGCCGTTCTCGGCCTGGCTACCGGGCGTACACCACTGGCCATGTACCAGCGACTCATTGCAGTATGCTGTGACGAGGGTTTCTCTTTTCGCGATGTAACGACCTTTAACCTCGACGAGTACATCGGTCTGTCCCCCGACGATCCGCAAAGCTACCGCGCCTACATGAAGCGCGAGTTGTTTGATCACATAGACATCGATCAGGGCAACACGTTTCTTCCCGAGTGCGCAACCGAGACCGATCCGCTGGATGTTGGACCCGCCTACGAAGCGCTGATTCGATCGCGTGGCGGCATCGATCTGCAGGTGCTGGGTATCGGACACAACGGACATATCGGCTTTAACGAACCAACGTCGAGCCTCAAATCGCGAACGCGTATCAAGACATTGACGCGAGAGACGATCAGCGCCAACAAACAGTACTTCAAGGATCCGGCGGCCCAGCCGCAACTGGCGGTGACGATGGGTATTGCCACCATCATGGATGCGCGCCGGATCATGTTGCTCGCGACCGGCAAGGAAAAGGCGGAAGCCGTGCGGCAAACGATCGAAGGACCGGTATCGGCTATGTGCCCGGCCTCAATACTGCAGATGCACGAAGCCGTGTCGGTATTGCTCGACGAAGCGGCTGCATCGGCACTGACGCTGCGTGATTACTATGACTGGATCGCAGAGCAGAAATTGCGCATCGCCGGCAATACGGAGGGGCGTTGAGTGAGCTCAGTCGTACAGCAGGAATCGGGCGCGTCGCGTGATGAACGCGTCGAGTTCCGGCCGATAAACGGCTTCAATCTCCTTCGCCGTCTTGCCGTTGAGAAGCGCCGCGAGCGTCGCCGCATTGCCCAGCAGTCGCAGGTAGCGCTGGGTTTCCCAGGCCTCGCCGTAGTCGCGCAACAGTTGTTCTGCGATCGCGAACCCCACCGTCAGCGGCCGAAGGCGCGTGCGATCGGTAATCGTGATGCGAACACCTTCGCAGCGCTGACCGGCGTAGGTGCTGGTATTCGGCGTGAACACCATCGCGGCAAACGAGATTCCGTCGAGTTGCCGTGCATTCAAATTCGCGGCCAGCGATACGCCGTCGATCCACGGCGCGCCAAACAACTCGAAGGGTGTGTCCGTGCCCCGGCCAACCGACACGTTGGTGGTCTCGAGCAAGCCGATCCCCGGGTACAGCAACGCGGCACGCAGGCTGCGCATGTTGGGCGACGGATCTACCCAGGCAAGGCCGGTATCATCGAAAAACTGCTCGCGTCGCCAGGCTTCGGTGCGCACGACCTGCAGATCGAGATCAAGCGCGAGTTCTTCCCGAAACAGCAGGGCCAGTTCACCCACCGTCATGCCGTGACGAACGGGAATGCGGTGAAACCCGACGAAAGACTGCAGGCCGTCATCGAGGACGGGACCCTCGACACTGACGCCGTTGATCGGGTTCGGCCGATCGAGAACGACGAAGCGCACGCCGTGTTCGGCGGCCGCGATCATCGCGTTGCCCATCGTCGAGATGTAGGTGTAAAAGCGTGTACCGATATCCTGTATGTCGAAGACGATGGTGTCGATGTCAGCGAGCGTGGCGGCCGTCGGACGGCGGAGTTCGCCGTAGAGACTGATGACCGGAATGCCGGTTTCGCCGTCGGCACCGTCGTCAATGAGCGGGATGTCGAGCTTGCCTTCCAGACCATGCTCGGGACTGAAGATACGCACGAGGTCAACGCCGGGCGCATCGTGCAGCAGGCGGATTGTGCCCTGGCCGTCGCGGCTCAATCCCGTGTGATTGGTGATCAGCGCAACTCTTGCCCCCGCAAGTTGACGGAATTCATCGCGCACGAGTACATCAATGCCGGGCAATACATCGTCCGCGAATGCAAGCGATGTCGTACCGACCATGAGAATTGCGTGCAGAAAATGTCGGACAGTCATAGAACGGATACAGTAGAGCAATGCACGAGAAATTAACAACCGAAGCGGCAAACCCGGCATCCGCCGATCTTGACCGGCTGAGTACGCTGGAGCTTGTGCGCCTGATCAATTCGGAAGATGCGAAAATAGCGGCCGCCGTTGCCGAA
>DDIP01000008.1:6040-7256 GCA_002338605.1 Proteobacteria bacterium UBA1847
CGCCGTTGCCGAACAGGCTGAGCCCATCGCGGCAGCCGTTGATATCATCGCCGGACGACTCTCAGCCGGCGGACGACTGCTGTATGTCGGGGCCGGGACATCCGGTCGTCTCGGGGTGCTGGATGCATCGGAGTGCCCGCCAACCTTCAGCACGGATCCTGCCCAGGTCGTGGGGCTGATTGCCGGCGGTGACAGAGCGCTGCGGAATGCCGTGGAAGGCGCAGAAGATTCTGCGTTGCTCGCGGTCGAGGAGCTTCGCGAACTGGGCTTGTCCGACAAGGACGTTGTGGTCGGAATTGCGGCCAGTGGCACCACACCCTATGTCCTCGGCGCTCTCAATGAAGCACGTGCGGTTGGTGCAGCGGCCATCGGCCTGACCTGCAATCGGGATGCGCCGATCGAGAAGCACGCGGACATTACGATTGCAGTGGTTGCAGGTCCCGAAGTCCTGGCCGGATCCACACGCATGAAGGCCGGTACCGCGACCAAGATGGTGCTCAACATGCTGACCACCGGCGCGATGGTTCGCCTGGGAAAGACCTACGGCAATCTCATGGTCGATCTGCGAGCCAGCAATGAAAAACTCATCGGGCGATCGCTGCGAATGCTTAAACAAATAACCGGGCTTTCCGATGCCGCAGCACGGGAGCGGCTAAAGGCGAGCGATGGCGAACTCAAAACGGCGATCGTCAGTGAACGTCTCGATATCGATGCCGCATCTGCAAGGCAACGCCTGACAGACGCCGGCGGGTGTCTTCGCGGTGCGCTGGGCGAAAATGACTGAGCGCAGGCTGATTCTCGGCATCGATGGCGGCGGTTCCAAAACAGCGGTGCGGATTGCCGATGTGGAAAGCGACGGTGAACTGCGCGTGCTGGGTGAGGGCTTTGGCGGGCTGTCAAATGTGCGGGCGGTTGGCCGGGCGCATGCGGAAATCAACCTCAACGTCGCAGTGGATGCCGCACACGCAATGGCCGGAACCGCCAACGAGGCAATCCACTATGCTGTGCTGGGCCTGGCCGGAAGTTCGTTGCCGGACATTAAGGCCTTCATCGACCGCTGGGCGAGGCAGCGCTCACTCGCAGCCTCGATCGAAATAGTGCATGACGCCGATCCGGTGCTGGCTGCCGGCGTGCCCGGCGGAAACGGCATTGCTCTGATCGTCGGTACCGGTTCGGCTGCAATCGGTTGTGACAGCGGCGGCCGACGAGTCGTGGC
>DDIP01000003.1:0-1942 GCA_002338605.1 Proteobacteria bacterium UBA1847
GTGCAGCGGTGGCGTCCGGCCGCCAATTGGGGCTGCTCGATGACGAGGTTTGCGTTAACCTGCCGGGCGGCCAAGTCGTGGTAAGCTGGCGCGGCGGCGACGCGGTCGCCTGGCTCAAAGGCAACGCCGAATTGTTAAGCGACGGAATGATGAATCTATAGGAATGGGCAATCTATGAGCACGCATGCAGAAGTCCGCTACGGCGACGACGAACTTTCCGAACAGGTCGTTCACGACTACCTCGCGGCGCACCCCGATTTCTTCGAGAAGCACCCCTCGCTCCTGAGTGCCCTGCACCTGCCACACCCTACGGGCGGCGCCGTATCGCTGGTTGAGCGACAGGTGTCGGTACTTCGGCAAAAAGACCGCAAGCTCGAACGACAACTCAAGGATCTCATCGAGGTGGCCCGGGCAAATGACCTGCTATCGGCCAAGATCCACGAACTAACCCTTCAGCTGCTCGCGACCACGGACTTGCGTGGCACGGTACGTGCCCTCGAGGTGGCGATGCGCAGCGGATTCGGTGCTGAACATGCTGTGTTGATCGTTTTCGGTGACCCGGATGACTTCACGGACGTCGATGCCGGTCGATTTTTCCGGGTGGTACACAAGGGCGCCGAGGAACTTGGCCCGTTCAAGACCTTTCTAAACGGCAGTTCGGCGCGCTGCGGAAAAATTCGCGATGCGCAAAAAGCATTCCTGTTCCAGGGTGACGCCGACGAAGTCGGGTCTGCGGCACTTGTGCCCCTGAGCGACGCCAGCGAGATCGGTTTCCTTGCCGTTGGCAGTACCGACGCCAAACGCTTTCATCCGGGCATGAGCATCGATTTCCTGACGCGCCTGGGTGATCTGGTCGCGGGTGCGCTCAAGCGCTTTTAGCGCGAAACCCCGTGGAAACCACAGGCTGGATCGACAAGTTCATTCGCCACCTGGCGGTTGAACGGCGGCTATCGCCACAAACCTGCAAGAATTACCGTCGTGATCTTCTGGTATTACGAGACTTTCGCGATGCCGCCAGCATTGGCAGCTGGTCCGACATGGACAGCGAGCATTTCCGGGCGTTTTCCGCGACGAGCTTTCGCAAGGGCCTGAGCCCGCGCAGCATTCAGCGGCGGCTATCGGCCTGTCGCACGTTTTTTCGCTACCTTGCGCGCGAAAAACATATTCGCAAAAACCCTGTCATCGACGTATCTGCACCCAAAGGCAAGCGACGGCTGCCAGGCAACCTCGATGCGGATACGATGGCGCATCTTATGAATATTCCCGGTGACGGCCCGCTGGTCGACCGGGATCGCGCAATACTGGAATTGCTGTATTCCTCCGGTCTGCGATTGTCGGAACTGACAGACCTCAACTGCGGTGACGTAGATCCGCACGATCGGACCGTTCGCGTGACCGGCAAAGGCAACAAAGACCGGATCGTCCCGGTTGGCCAGAAGGCGATCGAGGCATTGGCGCGCTGGCACAAGACCCGCCCGGAATTGGCGTCCGCTGACGAAAAGGCCCTTTTTGTCAGCAATCGTGGAACCCGCATCAGCCCGCGATCGGTGCAGGCCCGGGTCGACCACTGGGCGAGGAAGCAGGGGATCGGCAGCAAGGTCTACCCGCACCTGTTCCGGCACTCGTTTGCGACCCACCTGCTCGAATCGAGCCATGATCTGCGGGGTGTCCAGGAGCTGCTGGGACACGCCAACATTTCAACCACGCAGGTTTATACTCACCTTGATTTCCAGCATCTGGCCCAGATATACGACCAAACTCATCCGCGGGCGCGAAAAAAAAACTAGCGCTGTTTAAGGAACGATTCATGGAACAATTTCGAGGCACGACCATCGTCTCGGTGCGTCGCAATGGCAAGGTCGCGATTGCCGGCGACGGCCAGGTCAGCATGGGCAACACCATAATGAAAGGAAATGCCCGCAAAGTGCGGCAGCTCGCCAAC
>DDIP01000003.1:2055-26414 GCA_002338605.1 Proteobacteria bacterium UBA1847
GCAACGGGCGTGTCATTGGTGGTTTCGCCGGAGGCACGGCGGATGCGTTCACACTGTTCGAGTTGTTCGAAGGAAAGCTCGAGCAGTACGGCAACCTGACGCGCGCGGCGATCGAACTCGCCAAAGACTGGCGAACGGACCGGCGGCTGCGTCGGCTTGAAGCATTACTGTGCGTCGCCGACAGCGAATCATCACTGGTCGTTTCAGGTAACGGCGATGTCATCGAACCCGAAAACAACCTGATGGCGATCGGATCGGGAGGACCCTTCGCACAGGCCGCCGCTCTCGCCTTGCTGGAGAACACCGAACTGGAAGCGGCCGATATCGCGAAAAAGGCCTTGTTGATCGCCGGCGAAATCTGCGTGTTCACCAACCAAAACATCATTATCGAAGAACTGTAGGAGCGCGCCTGGCGCACAACCAAACAATGTCACAAATGACCCCAAGAGAAATCGTCCAGGAGCTGGACAAACACATCATCGGCCAGGACGACGCGAAGCGTGCTGTCGCGATCGCTCTTAGAAACCGTTGGCGCCGAGTCCAGGTTGACGAACCGCTTCGTAGCGAGATCACGCCAAAGAACATTCTGATGATCGGACCAACGGGTGTTGGCAAGACCGAAATCTCGCGTCGCCTTGCGCGGCTGGCACGCGCGCCTTTTATCAAAATCGAAGCGACGAAATTTACGGAAGTCGGCTACGTTGGCCGCGAAGTCGACAGCATCATTCGCGATCTCATGGACACCGCCATCAAGATGACGCGTGAAGATGCCATGGCGAAAGTTCGACATCGCGCAGAAGATGCCGCCGAAGAACGTGTGCTGGATGCCTTACTGCCGCCACCTTCTTCACAAGCCGGGTTTACCCCGGATTCCGAGTCGTCCGACAGCGAAACGCGGCAGAAATTTCGCAAGATGCTGCGTGAGGGAAAACTGGACGACAAGGAAATCGAAATTGAAATTATGGCGATTCCCGTTGGTGTGGAGATCATGGCGCCTCCGGGGATGGAAGACATGACCAGCCAGCTGCAGGGCATGTTCCAGAACCTGGGTGGCAACCGCAGCAAGACTCGAAAACTCAAAGTGAAAGAAGCATTTCGCCACCTGACGGATGAGGAAGCGGCGAAAATGCTCGACGACGAAGAACTTAAATTGCAGGCGCTGGAAGCCGTGGAGCAACACGGCATCGTGTTTCTCGACGAGCTCGACAAGGTTGCCCGCAGCAGCGGCACGCACGGTGGTGCTGACGTATCGCGCGAAGGTGTACAACGTGATTTGCTGCCGCTCGTCGAAGGCTCGACGGTCAACACCAAGTACGGCATGGTCAAGACGGATCACATTTTGTTCATCGCCTCCGGTGCGTTTCATGTCGCCAAACCATCAGACCTGATCCCGGAATTGCAGGGACGCTTCCCGATACGGGTCGAGCTCAAGTCGCTGACGACGGACGACTTTGTCCGCATTCTGACCGAGACGGACTCATCGTTGACGGCGCAGTACAGCGCGTTGCTCGCGACTGAAGACGTGACCCTCAAGTTCGCCGAAAGCGGCGTCCGTCGCCTGGCAGAGGTCGCATTCCAGGTAAACGAGAACACCGAGAACATCGGTGCACGACGACTTCATACGGTTATGGAGCGGCTGCTGGAAACAATTTCTTTCGAGGCTTCGGACAAGAGTGGTGCCAAGCTCACGGTGGATGCGGGTTATGTCAATGATCACCTGGCGGAGTTGGCGAAGAATGAGGATTTGAGTCGGTATATTCTTTGATTCCTGATCGTCGATTCTTTTCGTCATTGCCGAACAAAAGCTGCATATCGCTTCACTAACAGGCGCTAACCTGCAGCTTTTGTTCGGCAATGACTTACCCCGTCGCGGCGGATGGTGATCCGCAATGTTCGATTGTGGTACTGGCCGTGCCCGAGGGGGGCGGGTATCCTTGCCCGATGACTTCAGACGACGAACATACGACTCACTTCGGCTTCAGCAAGGTCGACAAGGCCGAGAAGGCGGGGCTGGTCCGTGGCGTGTTCGATTCTGTTGCGGATCGCTACGACATCATGAATGACCTGATGTCTGCCGGGCTGCATCGCCTGTGGAAGCGATTCACGATCGATCAGGCTGCTGCCCGGCGCGGCGATGTCATCCTCGATCTTGCCGGTGGTACCGGTGATCTTGCCCGCGAGTTTTCCCGCCGGGTGGGCAAGGAGGGGCATGTTGTCCTTGCCGATATCAACTCGGCCATGCTGCAGCAGGGGCGACGTCGACTCATTGATGCCGGCGTCGCGGGCAACGTCACTATCGCTCAGGTTGACGCGCAGGCCCTGCCGTTCGACAACTCGACCTTTGACTGCATCACCATGGCTTTCGGTCTCCGCAACGTGACGGACAAAGAAGCGGCGCTCGCCTCCATGTTCCGGGTCCTGAAGCCAGGCGGAAAGGCGATGATCCTGGAATTTTCACAACCCAATAAGGCAATCAAACCCGCCTACGACCTTTACTCTTTCAAGGTGCTACCCGTGCTCGGCAAACTGGTTGCCGACGATCCGGACAGCTACCGCTACCTTGCCGAGTCCATTCGCATGCATCCGGACCAGGCGACCTTGCAGTCGATGATGGAGGCCGCTGGGTTTGAACGTTGCCGCTATCACAATCTTGCTGCTGGTATTGTTGCATTGCACATCGGCTATCGGATTTAGGCCATCATGGATGCGCTTGAAGTCCTGTTACGTCCACTCGCGAAAATGTTGAACCGCAATATTCAACAATCCACGCCCGCTCGTGAACTTTGCAGGGAGTTATCGGGAAAAATCGTCGCCGTCCGCGTCCGGGGCACCGCACTTGCCGCCTGCTTCGTTGTGAACGACGACCTGCTCGACGTCCGGCCTGTGGTTGAAGATGAGCCTGATGTTGTTGTTGAAGGGTCTATGTTAACGCTCGCGCGCATGGCCGGATCCTCCGGCGAACAGGCAATCCGAGACGGCACCCTGTCCCTGACCGGTGACGCGGAAATTGCCGGGCGCTTCCAGCAATTGCTGCATTACGCGCAACCGGATCCGGAAGAAGAGCTTTCCGGTGTCGTCGGCGATATCGCCGCACATCGCCTCGGTGAATTCGCCCGGGGTCTCGGCCGCTGGGGACGCGAGGCCCGACAGACTATGGGTGACAATATTCGCGAATACCTGCAGGAAGAAAGCCGGGATGTGCCCAGCCGTTATGAATTCGAAAGGTTTTCGTCCGATGTCAACACGCTGCGCGATGACCTTGCCCGTACCGAAGCACGACTGAAACAGTTGCAGGGCGGCGACTAGTGTGACAACACGCCGAACCCTGTTTCGTATGCTTGCAATCCAGCGGGTACTCGTGAAGTACGGCCTGGATGACATCATTAAAGAGACGCACCTGTTGCGCCCTCTGCGATTCATTTTTTACCTGTCACCCACACGGCGCAACAAGTCGGCGCCGGTTGGTGAACGTATTCGACTTGCACTTGAAGAGCTCGGGCCCATCTTCGTCAAGTTCGGGCAGGCTATTTCCACGCGACGAGATCTGCTGCCGCGGGATATCGCTGATGAGTTGGCGAAACTGCAGGACGCGGTGCCGCCTTTCCCTGCTGAGCAGGCCATTGAGATCATCGACGCCGCCTACGGCGAATCCGTTGATGCGGTGTTTGAGCGATTTGACAGGGAACCTCTGGCGGCCGCCTCAATTGCGCAGGTTCATACCGCGAAGCTCAAGACCGGGCACGAGGTCGTCGTCAAGATTCTTCGCCCGGGCGTGCAGGAACAGATCGAAAATGATCTCGCCGTCTTGAAGCTGATCGCAGGCCTCGCTGATCGATACTGGCAACACGGAAAGCGATTGCGCCCTCTTGAGGTCGTAAGCGAATACCAAAACACGATCTTCGACGAGCTTGACCTGATGCGTGAGGCCGCAAATACCGCGCAGCTAAAACGCAACTTCAAGGGTAACAACATGCTTTATGTTCCGGAGATCTATTGGGACTATTGCCGTCCCGAGGTCATGGTTCAGGAGCGCATTTACGGTACACCGATTAGCGACATGGCAGCACTGCAGGCCGCCGGCGCAAACATCCAGCTGCTTGCCGAGAACGGCGTCGAAATATTCTTCACCCAGGTGTTTCACCACAACTTTTTTCATGCGGACATGCACCCGGGCAATATTTTTGTCATTACGACGGATCCGGATCACCCGAAGTACGCGGCTGTCGACTTCGGCATCGTCGGCACTCTGAGTCCCGATGATCAACGCTATCTCGCTGAAAACTTTCTTGCATTTTTTGATCGCGATTATCATCGCATTGCGAAACTGCACCTGGACAGTGGCTGGGTTCCAGCCGAAACACGTATTGACCAGCTCGAAACGGCGATTCGCACCGTCTGTGAGCCGATCTTCAACAAGCCGCTGTCCGAAATATCTTTTGCTGCCTTGTTGATGCGGCTGTTCCGGGTCGCACAGCGGTTTAACGTCGAGATTCAGCCGCAGTTGATCTTGCTGCACAAGACGCTGTTCAATATAGAGGGACTTGGCCGACAGTTGTATCCGCAGCTCGATCTCTGGAAAACCGCGCACCCGGTTATGAAGCGCTGGATGAACGAACAAGTCGGTCCACGGGCCATGCTCAAGGATTTGCGTGAAAACCTGCCGCAGTTGCGAGATGCCCTGCGCGACCTGCCGGCAATTCTGAAACATCTTGGCGAGCAGGCGGCCGATGGACGGTATCAGTTTGAAATGCAGTCCGAAGAACTCGCAAAGATGGCTGCGCAATCAGACCGGCAGCGCCGCCAACGCTTCTGGCTGACTGTGGCCGCAACGGCGACACTTTCAGGAAGTTTGGTGCTTGCGCTTGGCGCCATACCGGTGCTCGGCTGGTCCTTGCTCGCGGTTGGGCTGGTCTCTGCTTATCTCGGGCGACCCTGATTCAGGTCGGTCGATCAAGCACGAAACCGACCTCGCGACCGGTTTCCGACAAGCCAAAAATCTTGTAACCAAGCTCGCGCAACATGGCGATGCTCTCGGCCGTCCGCTCCTTGCCAATACCGGGGAAGCGATGATGGAACTCGACCAACAGTTGCTCAGGTAGTCGCCTGACCCCTTTCAGTCCCTCGAGAATGCCGTACTCGGCACCTTCCACATCCATTTTCAGAAGATCGACTTTCTCATGCTGCAGCAATTCCATGATCGCAGCCACAGTGTAGGCCGGTGTATCGATAAAATCGTTCGGATCTCCGGCTTCCCTGTCGGCGGTCCACATCACCTCCGCGCTTTTTCCCTGGCGATTGACACGGCGATACAGGCGCAACTTGCCATCCGCGCCGGCAACCGCCCAGGGCTTGAATACGAATCGCTCCGGCAGTTCCTGGCTGAATACCCACTCCATCGAATACGGTGTCGGATCAAAGGCAAATACCGTCGCATCAAAACGTTCAATCAGGTCAAGGTCAAAATCGATGGAATCACCGACACCCAATGAGTAAATAATCGAATTCCGATTCAGCCTGCTCCCGATAAATTGCCAGTCGGCGGTCTCGATCGTTTCGACATCGACCTCCGGCTTGAGCCAAAGCTCCTTTCCCGCGACGCGCTTCAGGAACAGCTTTACGGGCCAGAACCACGGCTGTCGCTTCATCCAGCCCGATGTCCTCATGTTCGCCGCTCTTCGATCACAGTTGATTCTCCGGCACAATGCGTAACAGAAAGGCTCGAAACCGATGCATCAGTGACGCCTTGGGCTCCGACCATTCGATGACTTCGACACCGTCAATTGTGGCACGCCACTGCAGCCGGCTGCGAGGAGTAGCACGGCTAACCCGAGCCGCAACAATTGTGCATTTGTACAATTCAGAGGTCTTGCGTAATCTGCGTCGATGGCGATTCCTCTCCTGATCAGGGCGCGCAGTCCAAGATGACACGGTCGTGGCCTACGATGCCCGTTTCCATTGCGGGGCTGATACTCACCGTTGGTTCTATTGTATTGCTGCTCGACCTCAGAATCGAAGCTGACGTCTATGGCCTGCTCGGCCAGAACGACAAAGCGGTGCGCCTTTTCGACCGGCTCTCGTCAAGTATGCCCGGACTCGAGGAGTTGCTGGTCGTGTGTGATCGGGACACGGTGCTCGATCGAGAGAGCGTCAGCAAGATCGCGAATATCGTCGGCGTGGCTGAACACACGCGCTCTTACCTTGACGACGGCACGTCACCGGTTTACGGGTTCTCGCTGGCGGTTGACGCCTCTGACTGGCACGAAACAAAACCGATCATTTTGCAAACCTCGGAAATTCTCGGTGCAGTACCCGGCCATTGTGGCCTGGCTGGGACGCCAGCAGTCGTTTTTGAAATGCAAAGTCGCGTTGATCACGACTTGCGTGTGGCGATTGTGCTCGCCGTCATTTTTGTAAGCCTGTTGTTCGCGTTCGTCTATCGAATCGGACTGCTCGCATTCTTTATGATGATTCCGGTCGGACTCGGTATTGCGTGGGGTCTGGCAGCGTACAGCCTGATTCGAACGGAACTCACGCTACTCGCCGCAACCGTTCCGACGCTGTTGCTGGGCATTGGCATTGACCACTGCATTCACATGATCCAATCCTGCCGCTATGCGATGACACATGACAGGATGCCACGAGATCGTGCGGTGCTGGTGGCCTGGAACCGGATGCTCCGTCCGATTACGCTTGCCAGCCTGACCACGGCCATTACGTTCGTTGCGCTGACGCGGGCAGAACTCAGCGGGTTCGTCGATCTGGGCTGGTCGGGCGCGCTGGTTACATTGGGCGTGTTTGTCGCGTGCATGGGATTGCTGCCCCTCGTCCTGCTGACGTGCCCGGAGCACTGGCTGGTACGAAGCGCCGCTTTTGACACACCGGTGCGCCGGCTCGCACTCCTGGTCGAAAAACACGGGGTCACCATATCCATGGTCGCTGTTGGCCTCGCAATACTTGCATCGTTCAGCGCCAGCAGTCTTGAGATGCTAAGCGACAATCACAAACTCGAGACCAGCGGCCTGCCGGCACGTGACTTGCAGGAGCGCATTGCAGAAGAACACGAACTCAGCAGGTCGCCGCTGCTGCTGTTGTTCGATAACGCGGGCGATGCAATCGAACTGCTCGCTGCTACCGACCGACCGGTCGATATCCATTCGATCATGGCGGTCTCCGAGGTTGCCGGCCTGCTACAGGTACACCCGGTATCGAATCCATTTATTCGCGCCGACTATGATCGAATCATCGCCGAGCTGAGTGCCTGGATTACCGCGGAGGGTCTCGGCGACTGGCAGATCAGCGGTGCTCCCGCATTGAATTCACGAATCGATGAGTTGTTGAGTGGCGATGTTCCACGGGTCATGCCGTTCGCGGCAATCGCAATTTTCCTGGTGTTGCTGGTCGGCACCCGCAGTTTCGTATTACCGCTGTTGATCCTGGCGCCGTTAGGCCTGGCACTGGTCTGGCTTGCAGGCCTCATGAGCCTGTTTGGCATCGCCGTGTCGGCCGTTACGATCGCCATCGCTCCATTGGTTCTCGGTATCGGTGTAGACGGCGGCGTCCATTTTTTTGCGTCGTGGCATCGGCATGATGGAGACCTTGAGGAAGTGTTCGCCGAAACCGGCCTCGCGATTATCGTTACGGTAACGACGTCAATTGCGGCGTTCGGTACGTTTGTTCTTTCCGAGAGTCCTTCACTGGTTCGATTTGGTTCACAGGCCTCGCTCGCACTTGCGGGATGTCTGTTCGTGACGCTGACCTTATTGCCCAGCATTGCACGCCGCTTGCAATCGACGAACAAGCTCCGTTCAGGTGAGTCATCCTGATGCTCCGTGCAATCGCCAGGTCTTTGTTGTGGCTGGGTGGCTGGACGCCCATCGGGGACATACCGGACGTTCCGAAGGCCGTATTCATTGCCGCACCACATACATCGAACTGGGATGGCATCTGGGCACTTATCTACAAAGTCGCAATCGGCATCGATATTCGATTTTTTGCGAAATCCACCTTGTTCTGGTTTCCGCTTGGATCGCTGCTGCGGGCACTGGGCGGCATTCCCCTCGATCGGAACAAGGCGCAATCCGCAGTTTCAGAAGCAATTGCAATGTTTCACAACAATGAAACATTCTATTTTGGTCTTGCGCCCGAAGGCACACGAGCGAGGCGTGAATACTGGAAGACCGGCTTTTACCGAATTGCGAAGGCTGCGAATGTGCCGGTCTTTCTCGGCGTTATCGACTATTCGCGAAAACAGGTCGGTATCGCCCGGAGACTGGATCTCAGCGACGATGTGGAGGCCGACCTTCGAAAGTGCGCCGAGTTTTATAAAGACATCATCGGCCGCCATCCCGAGAACACGACACCGGTTCGGTTCGAACCATAAAAAAGGCCACCCGAAGGCGGCCTCTTAGCGATCCTGCTTCTACTATCGTCGCTATTGATATCGGAAGTTCACTTCGATACCGAACTGCCGGCCAGGCTTCATCGGTCCGGCTGTCCATAGTCCGGCAATCGAAGTCAGATTACCCCAGTTTGCTTCATCCTCGAGATTCCGGCCGTACAAGGCGACCGTCCAACGGTCGTCTGACGAAAACCAGGTCGCACTTGCGTTGGTACGGCGCTGATCCTCAAAATACTGATCGTTGCTGTCGTTGTACGGATGTCGCTCCCGATAGCTGTGATTCGCCATCAGGTTGATAAGGCTCGAGCCCACCGGAATATCCCACGAGAACCCAACGCTGTAATTTGTCGGTGCGAGGCGCGGCAATTCATTGCCAATAAGCACGTCATTTGGCCCCAATACGCCGGCGAGTCGCAGTTGGTTTTCGAATGCGGGGACAAAGGGATTGAAGTTGTCATATTCAGCATCTTGCCATCCGTACGAAAGGTTCACAGAGAAGTTGTCGGCAATCAGCGCTACAAAGTCCGCCTCAATACCTTTAATCGTGACGTCACCCGCGTTGATGGTCGCCTGCAGAACGATCACCTGCGGGTCCGGCATATTCAGCTCACGCTGCATGTCCTTAATTTCATTCTGGAAAGCAGCCACATTCAGACGAATTTTCCCGTCCATGAAGTCCGACTTGAAGCCCACCTCAAATGTGTTGTTCTCCTCTTCTACGGTCGGCCCAGGCGGAATAATATCCGGCCTGGCATTTCGGAAGTTGAATCCACCAGAGCGATAGCCTTTTGACCAAAAGCCATACAATTGAGTGGTGTCGGAAACCCTGTATTGTGCCCCCACCTTCGGCGTGATGTTGTCCCAGTCGCCAGACAAATCATCGGTAACACAATTAAAGGCAATGTTATCGGTGCATCCGCCGATGATAATCTGCGCAGACTTGCTTTCATCGGTATAACGCAGTCCGGCGGTCACCGTCCACGCGTCGTTTATATGGAAGTCGTTGTTCCAGAAAGCACCAAAGTTGCGGGTGTCCATATCTCCACCGAGCGCTGCCTGCAGGTTAACGCCAAATGGCGCCGGGCCGAGCGGCGGTGGTAACCAGATATAACGTGCCTCGCGGTATTCGATATCCTGACTGAAATAGTAAAGGCCGATGACTGAATCCCAATTGTCACCGAACTGGCCAGACCAACGTAACTCATTGCTGAACTGATCCTGCTCGGTCGTACCGGGTGCAGAGAATATTGGTAAGTCAGTACCGTCAATATCAGCCGCTGAGGCGGCTTCCACCTGTCGGTAACCGGCGATATTGGTCAAGGTTCCGTTGCCAACCTCTCCGATATTCGTTTCAAAAACGAACTGTGTCCATTCGATATCTGAAAATCCGGTCTCGTCTGACATCGTTGCAAAATCTGGCTGCGCCCCCGCCTGCTGCAGGGAAACGCTTGTCCACGCTGCGCCGTCACCTTCGGTTGTTCCGTGCTCCAGAATCAGGGTCACATCCACAGTGTCAGTCGGCGTCCAGACCAAACTCGGCCGAAACAGCCGGGTTCGCATTTCACCGACATTCGACCCGTCGGCTGGCTGAACGTAAAACGGCTGAAACGGATGCGGCGCCGGATTTGCCGCATTGGACTGATTTATATTGTCGAAATAGCCTGCGTCATCATCGTAGTACACCACCATTTTTGCCGCCAACTTGTCCTCGATCAACGCACCTTCAATAGAGGCCGCGATATTGATCTGGTCCTCATTCGTCGCTCCAACGCGAAATCGGGCGCCGAACTCGCCGTCCGGACGAGCGTTTCGAAGCACAACGGCACCGCCGGTTACGTTGCGTCCAAATAGCAATCCTTGCGGGCCACGCAAGACTTCAACGGATTCGAGATCAAACGTGTCGATGACCACACCGTAGGTGGTGCCCATGTAAATGCCATCGACAAATACGCCTACAGTCGGGTCGACCGACGGTATCGAGCTGTTGATACCCTGGCCGCGAATTGAGAAATTCTGGACGCCAGGGAACGTGCCAACTGATTCCAGTTGTACGTTCGGCATCAGGTAGCTCAAGTCCTCGATCTTTTTTACGAACAGTGAGTCAATTTGTTCGGCACCAAATGCGGTAACCGCAACCGGCACGTCCTGCACGGCTTCTGCCGTACTGCGCTTGCGCGCCGTCGTTACGATCTCTTCCAGCAACGCCCCGGCCGCACCGCTCTTTTGTGCGATCGCGACATCTGGTAGTGAAAAAGCAACAAGCGCTCCGGTCAACAGCATCACTGCCGTCGCGCGAACCCTGAAAAAATCACTTAAGCCGTTAATACTATTGAAATTACCCACGATAATTCCCCCGGATTGTTTGGCGGTAAGCTTAAGCATACTGTTGTATGCCTACCAAGGCTACTGGCGATAAACGGCAGCCGGCAAAAATTCGGTTTTTGGCGGAAACCACGGGCAGCGGGCCTGATTCTTCTTTAGTATTCGCCCCCTCATGGACGCCAACGAATCCCCAAAACGCAGCATCCGAAGCTTTGTGCGGCGCACCGGACGGCTCACGCCGTCCCAGGACAAGGCACTGGCCGATCTTTGGCCCGACCTTGGCGTCGAGTACTCCGGCCAGGCATTGAATTTCGCCGACCTGTTCGGACGTGACGCGCCAGTCGTTCTTGAAATTGGCTTCGGAAACGGGGAATCGCTGGTTGAACAGGCGGCCGACAATCCACAAGACAATTTCCTCGGCATCGAGGTACACGATCCAGGCGTCGGTCACTGCCTGCTGAAGGCCCGGGATGCGGGTCTTGGCAACCTGAGGCTGATTTCGCACGACGCGATCGAGGTCCTCGCGAACATGGTGCCGCTGCGTTCGCTGGCACGTGTGAATCTTTACTTTCCCGATCCCTGGCCCAAGAAGCGGCACCACAAACGACGCATCGTCCAGCCGGATTTCCTCAAGCTGCTTGCGGACCGACTTGACGACGGCGGTACCCTGAACATCGCGACCGATTGGGCCGGCTACGCCGAACACATCGATGCGGTTCTCGGTGCGTCGGAGCTGTTTGCGTGTCGCGAACGGCGCGAACATGACGGCGACCACCCGCTTGACAGGCCAGGCACCAAATTTGAGCGACGCGGCCTGAAAAAAGGACATCGAATCTGGGACTGGTGTTTCGAAAAGCACGGGATTAGCTGAATCGGCTTGCGCTTTTGCGTGCGTAAACTATAAATAATAGTAAGGCACACACATTTGAGCGATCACTATGGCGACGGCAATACAATTTCCAAAAATCGGCAACTGGTACCGCCGGCCGAGCGGGACGTTGTTCGAAGTCGTTGCGGTCGATGAGGACGACGGCACGATCGAAATCCAGCTTTACGACGGCACGATTGGCGAGATTGAGATTGAAAACTGGCCGAATATGCTGCTTGTCGAGGTAAGCGCGCCGGAAGACTGGTCCGGTTCAGTGGATATGGATCCCGAGGACTACATCGGCAGCGGGACAAACGACATGCCGAATGGCTTTCATGACCCGCTCGAATACCTGGATAAGCTCTAGCGCGGCGCGATCAGCGAACGCCATCCGGTCCAGTCACATAAATCACGCCGTCGCGCACCGCGACGTCTACCTTTCGCAAACTGCGACCGGATCCGGGTCCTGCGAAGCACTCGCCCTGGTCAATTGAATACATTGCACCGTGCGATGCACAGATAATCGCACTCTTGTCCTTGGTCAGAAATCGATCGGGTGACCAGTTCAGCGCGTGTCCGACATGGACGCAAACGTTCTGGTAGGCGAAAATCTCATCGCCCTGCCGTACAACAAAGCCACGAAATGGCCAATCACCCGTACCGATCTGAAATTCACGGCAACCCGGGTCATCGAGTTCGTCTATGCGGCCGACTTTGACCTCAATTATTTGGACCACGGACCTCATCCAGTCGACTGTGACGAACTACGATAATTGACAGAACGATTGACGGTATACCAAGTGCTGCTGCATAAACGAAGAACCCGACATAGCCCACGGACTCCTGAACATTTCCAGACCAACCAGCAATGAACTTGCCAAAAAACACTGACAACGAACTGAATAAGGCGTATTGCGTTGCCGTGAACTTCATGTTGGTAATGCTTGAAAGATAAGCGATGAAAACTGTGCCCGAGAAACCCTGGGCGAAATTATCGAAACTTATGGTAATCGCCAATGCCCAAAGACTCGGCCCGGTATACGCGAGGCTTGCGAAAAACAGGTTGGTCGTCGCAATCAAAACTGCAGCACCAATCAGCGACGGCGCAAGACCGAACTTCACGACTGCCCATCCGCCTCCACCGATACCTATCAGCGCAACCCAAAGTCCATAGAGTTTCGCTACGCCGGCGATCTCTGCTTTCGAAAAACCAATATCCAGGTAAAACGGATTTGCCAGAATTCCAAGCACGTAGTCACTCATCCGAAAGCACGCAATGAACGCGAGCATCGTGAGTGCGAATCCGCCATAACGCCGGAAAAAATCAACGAACGGGCCGACAACAGAATCAAAGAACCACTTGCCGAAACCAGCACCAAATATTGGTCCAACCTGTGCGCCTTCAGGAACTGCAGGCTCCTTGCAGTACAGAGTTGTTGCTACACCGACAAGCATGCATGCAGCCATACATTGGTAGGCGATTTCCCACGAACCCCACTGAGCTATCAAGAGCGCAACGGCGCCGCCAACAATGATTGATATGCGGTAACCGTATTGATACGAGGCGGCGAGCAGCGCCTGCATTTCTTTTTCCGCACATTCGATTCGGTACGCGTCTATCGCCATGTCCTGCGTTGCCGATGAGACTGCGACTCCAACTGCAATGGCGGCGAATGCGACAGTTGCAGTTGCGGGATTGATCGTTGACAGGACGACAAGCCCAATACCGATAGCGCACTGTGCAAGTAACAGCCATGTACGACGCCGACCAAAGCGGCGCGTCAAGATCGGCACATTAAGGCGATCAACAAGTGGGGACCATAGGAACTTGAACGCATATGCGAACCCGACCCATGCGAAAGTGCTGATTGTGCTTTTCTCGAGCCCCGCTTCATTGAGCCAGGCTGTCAGCGTCGCGTACACCAGCGGGAATGGCAGACCACCTGAAAATCCCAGGAAAAAAATGACCAGCACCTTTTCCTGGATGTAGTAGCGCCAACCCGAATTGGGCGCTTTCGTGCCCACGTCAGCCGTCATGTGACCAGTCGTAATCCATCATCAAGGGAGCATGATCCGAAAAGCGCTGGTCTCTATAAATATGCGTGCGCATGACCTTGTCCTTCAGCCCGGGTGTGACCACGTGGTAATCGATACGCCACCCGACATTGTTATCCCATGCCGCACCTCGATTCGACCACCACGTATACTGTTCCGGCTCCTGATCAAGCGTGCGAAATGCATCGACCCAGCCGTAGTCTCCGAAAACCTTGTCCAGCCATGCTCGCTCCTCAGGCAGACACCCTGAATTTTTCTGGTTCTGTTTCCAGTTCTTGATGTCGCCTTCTTTGTGTACGATATTCCAGTCGCCGCAAATGATCGTCTCAGACCGACGGCGGCGCAATTTCTGCAGGTGCTCGCCGAACGAATCCATGCATCGGTATTTGGCAATTTGACGCTCTTCTTTTGATGAGCCTGACGGCAAGTAAAGCGATACAACATTGATGCCGTCGAGCTGAACCTCCAGGTAACGCCCTTCGTTGTCGAATTCGGCGTCGCCATATCCGTGGACGATATTCTTCGGCTCATGACGCGTATAAATTGCCGTGCCGCTGTAGCCCTTTTTCTCCGCGTCTTCATAAAAACAGTGGTAGCCGGCCGGCGAAAACAGCTCGTCAACAAGCTGGTGTACTTGTGCCTTGGTTTCCTGGATACAAACGACATCGGCGTCCTGAGCTGACATCCAGTCGAAGAATCCCTTGCGGGCGGCGGCCCTGATGCCGTTGGCATTGAGACTGATTACGCGAAACAAAACAGTACTCCTGTGTCATACTCCGATCCGAAATTGGGCCGACCGCGGTCATCATACAGAAGCCCAATCGCAGGCCAAGAAAAAGCGACCAGGAAAGGCGAAACGCATGCGTGGGTACAAAAGAGAATTTATCGAGCTGGCACTGGAATTGGGCGTTCTCCGCTTCGGCGAGTTCACGCTGAAATCCGGCCGCATCAGTCCCTACTTTTTCAATGCTGGCCTCTTCAACACCGGCTATGCCGCTGCGAAGCTCGGGCGCTTTTATGCCGCTGCGATCGCTGAATCGGATCTGCGGTTCGACATGCTTTTCGGTCCGGCCTACAAAGGTATCCCGCTCGCCGCGCTCGCTGCCGCATCGTTGGCCGAACAGCACGATATCGATGTGCCCTATGCTTTTAATCGCAAAGAATCCAAGGCGCACGGCGAAGGCGGCAGTATCGTGGGCTCGCAATTGTCCGGGCGTGTACTGATTGTTGATGACGTAATTACCGCAGGTACTGCGGTTCGCGAGGCCTATCAAATCATCAGCGCAGCCGGGGCGGAAGTTGCCGGGCTGGTCATTTCACTCGATCGTCAGGAGCGCGGCCAGGGGCCCTACTCCGCAGTGCAGGAACTTAAATCGTCGCTGGATATTCCGGTCGTCAGTATTGTCCAACTGGATGACCTGATTGATATTCTCGAAGAATCAAGCGAATACGAGGAGTACCTTGAGCCCGTTCTGAGCTATCGCAAGCAATACGGTGTTATCTCTTAAGTACTTGATTTTTGGACATACAAGGGCAGTTTACAGCACCGCAATCGGCGACTAAGCTGCAATAACGAGAACCAGTCCCAAGTTCGGGGCATTTATTGGTGGCATATTCTTCGCATGCGGAATTTTACATTTACAACAATATTGATGCTTGCTCTCCCGCTGGTGGCAAGTGCCGAGGATGCCAAGGTATTTCGGTGGGTCGATGAGAATGGCGTCATTCATTACGGCGACAGCATCCCGGCCAAATACGCAGAATTGCCAAAACAGGTGCTGAACGAGCACGGCGTCGCAGTTCAGGAACTTGAAGGCAAGAAGACGCCCGAACAAATCGAAGCCGAACGCATTGAGACCGAGAAACGAGTCGCGCAGGAGTTGCGCAAACGTGCAGACCAGGCCTTGCTCGCGACCTATTTGAGTGTCGACGAAATCCTGATGCACCGCGATCGCCGCGTGGAATTGTTCCAGGCTCAGTCGCGGGTGACCGAGCTTTACTTAAGTAACCTGAGTCGTCGCATGGAAAACATTCGCAAGGACGCTTCACGTTACAGCCCGTACAGCGAAGATACGGGCGCACCGCCGATTCCGGATGACCTGGCAGAAGATTTGCGAAAAACCAAAGAAACTATCGAGCGCCACGAACGTAATTTGGAGAAATTTCAGGCTGACGAACAACAGATCATTGCCCGTTTTGCCGGAGACATCTCGCGATTCAAGCTACTCAAGGGCATCGAGTAAACACGGTTTTCAGCTCAGTCAGTCTTTCCCTGAATGACCAAAGCCACCGGCACCTCGATCGCTGGCATCAAACTCCGCAACCACCCTGAGTTCAACCTGCTCGACAGGAACGAACACCATTTGTGCAATACGTTCGGCGGGTTGTACTTCATAGCGGGTACTGCTTCGATTCCAGCAGGAAATATAGACCTGGCCCTGGTAGTCCGAGTCGATAAGCCCGGTGAGATTCCCCAGCACAAGTCCATGCTTGTGGCCAAGGCCCGAGCGCGGTAACAGGACGGCGGCGAGACTTCGGTCTGCGACATGAATCGCCAGGCCCGTTGGTATGAGCACCGTCTCGCCAGGAGCCACGGTTAGCGGCGCGTCAATGCATGCTCTCATGTCCATGCCGGCGGATCCGTCCGTAGCATAGTGTGGCAACGGAATAGAATCCCCGATCCGTGGATCGAGTATCTTCAGTTCTATGGATCGCAAACCTTGTTGTCCTTCAATCGGAATTCGAGATAGCCGTTAGTCTTGGCTGCGTGTCGGCGCTGCGGACAGCATAGAAGTGTTGAGCAACAAGCTCAATCAATTCCCGGGACAGATCGATTTTCGAGCAAGTCGGGAAGCTCTTCTGGCCGTCGTGCCACAACGCTGTTGCGGTGTTATCGTCTCGATCAAAACCAAAATTATCGCCAACACGATTTGCGACAATCATGTCCAGTTTCTTGTTTTCGAGTTTGCCGCGCGCGTATTCGATCACGTTTTCAGTTTCCGCTGCAAAGCCGACCGTGAACGGCGACGATTCCATTTCCGCAACCGATGCAAGGATATCGGGACAACGTACAAGCTCAATACTCATCGCATCGCTCTTCTTCTTGATTTTTTGCTTTACGACGGTAGCGGGGCGATAGTCGGCGACCGCAGCCGCTGCAATGAAGATGTCGGCGTCGACGATGGCCGTGTGGGTTGCCTCGTACATTTGTTCTGCTGATTCGACGTCAACAACTTCGATACCCGGCGGCGCGGGTACACTCACCGGTCCACTGATCAGGACCACTTTGGCGCCCTGTGCAGCAGCTGCACTTGCGAGCGCGTAGCCCATCTTTCCGGAACTGCGATTGGTGATATAGCGCACCGGATCAATCGCCTCGCGAGTTGGCCCCGCGGTAATGACGACCTTGCGTCCGTCGAGTAAGCTTTCGCCCTTACCGCCGCCAAGGCTGAAAACAGCGGCAGCGATCGCATCGGGTTCAAGCATCCGACCTGCGCCTGTTTCACCGCAGGCCTGGGAACCTATCCCCGGTCCCAGGATATGAATACCTCGTTTCTCAAGAACCTCACGGTTTGCCTGAGTGGCCGCATTGCCCCACATGACATGGTTCATCGCCGGCGCCAATGCGATGGGCGCTTCGGTCGCGAGGCAAATCGTCGTCAACAGGTCCGGTGCTCCACCGCTGACAATACGGGCCATGACTTCAGCGGTGGCGGGCGCAATTACGACGACGTCCGCCCAACGCGCGAGCTCGATATGGCTCATCGCCGCTTCAGCCTCCTTGTCCCACAGGTTTGAGCGGATCGGTTTACCCGATACCGCCTGAAGTGCTGTGCTGGTCACGAACTCTTCGGCCGAAGCAGTCATTACGATCTGCACATTCGCGCCACGCTCACGCAGGCGCCGCACCAGGTCTGGTGCTTTGTAGGCGGCGATACCGCCACTGATGCCAAGAACAACGTTCAATCGGGGCTCCGAGGTGCGTTTTCTGCCGTGAAGCTTAGCGCGTGCATGTTGGGCAATTCCAGCAAATCCGCCGGAAAGCCAAGAACGGATGCTTCTAACGACAGAACCGGCAATCATTGTGCAAGGATTCGGTGATCGGACGCCCAGATACCTGCAACAAGTTCCCAGCTGACCGTTAACAATGTATAGAATTGACTATCTGCCAGCAGAATCGGGTTGCCGGTGACAGACGAAACGAACAGCACTTTCGATAAGGACACGATGCCTTTCGTCGCGCCCTGCCGGTCACTTTCGCCCTTTGCAGCATTCCGCTGGATTCGACTCGGCATCGCAGACTACCGGCGAGCGCCGCGGCAAAGCCTGATCTACGGCGTCGTTATGGCCGTCATCATCGCCGTGTTGTCGCTCGGTGCCTGGCTGTACGGCAGTATCTGGTTCATGCTCGCGATGCTGGGTGGGTTCGTTTTTCTCTCACCGCTGGCCTGTATCGGCCTGTACGCTATCGCTGCACAGCTCGAACGCGGTCATGAACCGTCAATCGCGCGCAGCCTGCGAGCCGCATTTCGACGACATATCGGCAATGAAATGGTATTCGCCATTATTCTGCTGATCATATTCCTGGTGTGGGCCCGTGCTGGCGCCATGGTCAGCGTATTCTTCCCTACCGCTGCCCATCCGGATATCAGCGAGCTTCGCGGCTACCTGGCTGTCGGCACGCTTGTCGGTGCGGTGTTCGCGGCCGTTACGTTTTCCGCGAGCGCTTTCTCATTGCCGATGCTGATGCACCGAAATGTTGACAGCGTGACTGCAATCGTCACATCGATTAATGCGGTACTGCGCAACAAATTCGCAATGATGTTATGGCTTGCAGTGATTATCTTCGGCCTCATCGTCGGCACGGCAACGGCGTTTGTCGGCATGGTGTTCATCCTGCCTGTCATTGGCTACGCGGCCTGGCATGGCTACCAGGAGGCGATTGACGCCAGTGAGTTTCCACGACACACGGTCGGCATCACTGCGCAACCGCGAGCCTCGTCCATTGACGCCACGGTTGATACTGAAACCATCGGCACCTAGACAAAAGCGTACCCGATCTGTTATCAGTGATAATGCCTATGGCGGCGACGATCTGAAGCATTAACATTGAGTGTTTGCTTGCGCCGATAATCAAGAAAATAAACACCGTGGACCCACGCACTATGGATTCTCAATCGAGTTACAACGATAAGGTCGTCCGACAATTTACGATAATGACGATCGTCTGGGGCGTGGTCGGCATGCTCGTCGGAGTGATAATCGCCGCCCAGCTGATCTGGCCTGCCCTGAATTTCGATCTGCCGTTCCTGACGTATGGACGCCTTCGTCCGCTGCACACGAATGCCGTTATTTTTGCGTTCGGTGGCAGCGGGTTATTTGCAACCGCGTATTACGTTGTTCAACGGACCTGCCATGTGCGGCTCGCGTTCGACAAACTGGCAGCATTCACGTTCTGGGGCTGGCAGCTCGTCATCGTGCTGGCAGTGATTACGCTGCCGCTTGGCATTACGCAGAGCAAGGAGTACGCCGAGCTGGAGTGGCCGATTGACCTGTTGATCGCGGTCGTCTGGATCGGGTACGCCATTGTGTTTCTCGGCACGATCGCGAAGCGACGCGTCAAGCATATATACGTCGCCAACTGGTTCTACGCCGCATTCATTCTCACGGTTGCGGTGTTGCACATTTTCAACAACCTCGTCATTCCCGTTACGTTGACAAAGTCCTACCCGATCTATTCCGGCATCGTCGACGGCATGATGCAGTGGTGGTACGGGCATAACGCCGTCGGGTTTTTCCTGACCGCGGGCTTCCTCGGAATGATGTACTACTATGTGCCCAAGCAGGCAGGCAGGCCCGTCTATTCCTACCGCCTTTCGGTCGTGCACTTCTGGGCGTTGATTGCTATTTACATGTGGGCTGGCCCGCATCACCTGCACTACACGTCACTGCCGAATTGGGCACAGTCGATTGGCATGGTGTTTTCACTGATTCTTTTTGCCCCGAGCTGGGGCGGCATGATCAACGGCATTATGACGCTGTCAGGGGCGTGGCATAAGCTGCGCACGGATCCGATTCTCAAGTTCATGATCGTATCGCTTTCGTTTTACGGCATGTCGACGTTCGAAGGACCAATGATGTCGATCAAGACCGTGAACGCATTGTCGCACTACACGGACTGGACCATTGGTCACGTACATTCCGGTGCCCTCGGCTGGGTGGCGATGATGACAATCGGCGCGTTGTATAACATGATCCCGCGGCTCTTCAACAAAGAGAGCATGTACTCGACCAAACTTATCGATGTGCACTTCTGGACGTCAACGATCGGCGTTGTCCTGTACGCGGTTTCCATGTGGATCTCGGGCATCACGCAGGGCCTGATGTGGCGAGCGCTGAACGATGACGGCACACTGACATACTCGTTTATCGAAAGCCTCAAGTTCACCTACCCGTATTACGGAATTCGATTGCTCGGCGGGCTGGTGTTCTTCTCCGGCATGCTGGTCATGGTTTACAACGTCTGGAAAACGGTCGCGGCGACGAAACCTCAGCCTGTTCCCGTCATTCAGCCGGCATGAGAGCCTTAGCATGAATCACGAAAAAGTCGAAAAAAACATTAGTCTCATGGCGATCCTGATCATCGTGGTAATCAGCATCGGCGGGCTTGTCGAAATTGTTCCGCTGATGGCGAGTTCGGCCGCCACCGAACCGCTTGAGGGCATTCGCCCTTATCCGGCATTGCAGCTTGCGGGTCGCGATATTTATGTTCGGGAAGGCTGCTACGTCTGCCATTCCCAGCAGATTCGTCCGTTCCGTAGCGAGACGGAGCGCTACGGACCGTATTCGGTCGCTGGCGAGTTCGTTTACGATCGACCGTTCCAGTTTGGCTCGAAGCGGACCGGACCGGACCTCGCACGCGTTGGCAAGCGCTACAGTGATGAATGGCATCGCATTCATTTCATGAATCCCCGCGACGTGGTACCGGAATCAAACATGCCGGGATACCCGTGGCTGGCAAGTAACGAAGTTAATGGTGAACTCGTAGCAAACAAGATGCGCGCGCTGCAAATGCTCGGTGACCCTTACTCCGACGAGGAAATTGCGGCCGCGGCAGCGGATGTTGCCGGACGAACGGAACTCGACGCCATGATTGCCTATTTGCAAAACCTGGGCACCGCCCGCTCGGCGCGTTAACGGGGGATTATCGATGGATATCGGAATATTTCGTGGCTTAATCACGGCGACCCTGTTCTTGCTGTTTATCGGTATCTGGGCGTGGAGCTGGAGCCGCAAACGCAAGGATGATTTTCAGCGCGCGGCCAACGTGCCTCTTGAGGACGATTCTAAGCCGCCACCCCATGAGCCCAAAGAGGAGCAGTCCCAATGAGCGCCGGATGGAGCTGGTATGTCCTGATACTGACCCTGGCAAGCGTCGCCGCCTGTTTCTGGCTGATCGCATGGACCAACCGGCAGCGTGCGTCAGATGCCGAAATCGCGGAGTCGGAAGCACACGTATGGGACGAAGACATTCGCGAACTGAACAACCCGCTGCCTATGTGGTGGTTGTGGCTGTTTATTATCACGCTGATCTGGGGACTCGGTTATTTCATCATGTATCCATCATTCAGCGAAGACGGTGGCCTTCTCGGCTGGAGCCAGGAGGCGCAGTACGAGGCGGAAGTAGCGGCCGCCGAAGAGCGCTATGGGCCCATATTTGCAAGTTTCGGTGCCATGCCGGTCGAAGAACTGGTGGATGACCCCAAGGCAATGAATATCGGTTCAAGCCTGTTCGCCAATTATTGCTCGCAATGTCACGGTGCCAACGCGCTCGGCGCTGCGGGCTTCCCTAACCTGACGGACGGTGTCTGGAACTGGGGCGGATCGCCGGCGCAAATCGAGCTGGCTATCAGCAATGGCCGCACCGGGGTCATGCCTGCCCTGGGTGCCGTATTCGAGTCTGATGAGGCCATTGACGAAATGGTGCGCTATGTGCAGAACATGGCGAGTGAAATGGACACCGCTTCGCCGGCACACACGAAATACATGCAGCTTTGTATCGCGTGTCATGGCCCGACGGGTCAGGGCATGCAGCCTCTCGGTGCGCCAAGCCTGGTCGACGACGTCTGGCTGTACGGCAGCTCGGCCTCGGCGATTCGAAAATCGATTGTCGAAGGTCGTAATGGCGTCATGCCAGCGCATCAGAACATGCTGGGCCCGGACCGCATTCGAATTCTTGCCGCCTACGTTTACAGCCTTTCGCGCTAGATGTGATTCGCCATCATGAGTGCCGAGGAACGTGACGATCAGCAGCCTGAGTGGAGCCGCGATACCCAAAAGTATGCCGTACTGACGTGGATCTCGTTTCTGACCGCGGCGTTTTTCTCGATGCTCCTGTTTGCGTTTATCGACCCGCTGATCATCCTCGACTCAATCAATATTGCCGACATTGAAAGCCGCAACGCAGGATACGCCATCGGTTTCTTTTTCCTCTGGGCCAACGCCTGGCTTGCCTGCTGGCTGACAGTCCGGCTTATCCGGCGCAAACGCCGCGGCCCGGGTGCATCGCCACCGCAATCTACATGAGCAGCAAAACACCTTCCGACAACTTCCAGTACGGTCAACTCTATCGCTCGGAAGACAAAATCTACCCGCGCGAGGTCAAGGGTCGTTTCTCGCGGCTGCGCCGAATCGCGGTGTTTGTTCTGCTGGGCATGTTTTATGGCGGGCCATGGCTGTCCTGGGGTGGCCGTCAGGCGATACTGTTCGATCTGCCGGAGCGGAAATTCTACATTTTTGGCTTGACCCTGTGGCCCCAGGACTTCCTTTATCTTGCCCTGTTGCTGATCATCCTCGCGATTGCCTTGTTCTTTTTCACCGCTATTGCCGGGCGCATCTGGTGCGGCTTCGCCTGTCCGCAGACAGTCTGGACCGAAGCATTCGCATGGATTGAACGCGCGATTGAAGGCAACCGCAGCCAGCGCATGAAGCTCGACAAGGCACCGTGGAGCGCCAACAAGATTGCGAAGAAGACCGCGAAGCAGGTCTGCTGGATTGCACTGGGTCTGTTCACCGGCTTTTCCTTTGTCGGCTATTTCGTCGAAGTACGCACACTCGCCGTCGAACTCGTCACGTTCGCCGCCGGGCCCTGGACCTGGTTCTGGGTGCTGTTCTACGGATTCGCGACCTATGGCAATGCCGGGTACATGCGCGAGCAGGTTTGCAAATACATGTGTCCGTACGCCCGTTTCCAGGGTTCGATGTTTGACAAGGACACACTCATCATCACCTATGATGAAGAACGCGGTGAACCTCGCGGGGCACGACGTCGAGATTCCGACCACAAGACCAAGGGCCTTGGCGATTGCATTGACTGCACGTTGTGCGTCCAGGTTTGTCCGACCGGGATCGACATTCGAAAGGGTTTGCAATACGAATGCATTGCCTGCGCGGCTTGTATCGATGCCTGCGACTCGGTCATGGACAAGATGCAGTATCCGCGCGGCCTCATTCGCTACAGCACCGAGCATGCCATGCACCATGAGCCTTACAAGCTCCTGCGTGCACGGACGGTCATCTACAGCCTGATCCTGACGGCGCTGGTTGCCGCGATGATTGCATTCATGACGTTGCGCCAACCCCTTATCATGGATGTCATTCGCGATCGCAACACGCTCTACCGTGACGTGGGCCGACAGGGTATCGAGAACAGTTACACCATTCGGGTCATCAACAAGCACAACCAGGAACACCAGTACCGGCTGAGTGTCAGCGGCCTCGACGGCCTGATTATTCGCACGGAAACCGAATTCTCGCTGGCACCCGAATCGGTCTACACCATACCGACGTCCGTCACGGCACCGCATGAAAGCGCAGTTGGCGGTAATATCATCGAATTCCACGTCGAGAGCATTGACGATACGTCGATCGCAGTGAGCGAGGAAAGCCGATTCCGCGGACCGGTAGGAGAGTAATCATGGAGTTGCCTGACAAGATAAATGAGCCCTGGTTTCGACATCGCCTCGTCTGGCTGATTATCGCGATTCCAGGTCTCACAGTCGTCGGCTGCCTGCTGACCATTTACCTCGCCATCAGCAATCCTGAAACGCTGGTGCAGGATCCGGTACTGGACGCGTCACCCGCCACCAAGACACCGCGCGACGCATTGCCCTGAGCATGTCCGGGGTTTCCGATTGCTTTCACTGCGGCGAAGCACTGCCGAGAGGTCTGCCAATCGTGGCATCCGTCGGTGGAGAGGATCAAAAAGTCTGCTGCCTCGGCTGCAAGGCGGTCGCTGAATTTATTGACGGCAACGAGCTCGGTTCTTTTTATCGCTTCAGGAGTCCGCCGCATGCCGGCCTGGATCTCCGCCCGGAAATCGTCGCCTTTCAGGCATACGATTCAGACGACATGCGAGGACGCTATGTTCATGCTGTCGACGGACGCGCCGAGGCAATACTCGATATCGGCGGCATGTATTGCTCTGCCTGCGCGTGGTTGCTCGATGCGGCATTGGTCCGCCACGAGGCAATTCACTCGGTCGATATTAATCCGGCGACTCGACGCGCCGTGATTGCCTGGGATATCGACGCACTGTCATTCAGCGGCCTGCTTCGTGCTATCGCCGAAGTGGGTTTCAAGCCGCAGCCAATCGGACAGGACCAGAAGGACGTATCACAGGAACTTCAGTATCGGCTGGCGCTAAAGCGATTGGTC
>DDIP01000322.1:0-13729 GCA_002338605.1 Proteobacteria bacterium UBA1847
TTCCTGTTTCCTGAATTCCTGAGGGAGCTTTTGTTCACAAAGACACGCCCCCTGCACGTGTCGCTGGTCGTTTCGTCGATTTTCCTGATTGCCATCGGGGGCATTTATTATTACCTGCCTCGGCAATGCCGCCTGCCCTTGTTTTCTGTCAGGGCGGTCAGCATTCACTTCCGGGTATTCCTGGCAACCGGGCTCCTGATTGTCGCTTGCTGCCTGTCCGGGCGGTTCGGCGGCCGCGAGTACTTTGAATTTCCGCCGATTCTCAGCCTGCCAATTTTCCTGACCTGGATCCTGTTCGGCGTCAACTACTTCAATACCGTGCGTCAGGACAAGGAACCGTGGCCGGTGTACTACTGGATGTGGGGAACGGGAATCGTGTTCTTTTTTATCACGTACTCCGAAGCGCACCTTTACCTGATTCCTTATTTTCGGCAAAACATGGTTCGCGAAATTATGGTCCAGTGGAAATCCTACGGGGCGCTAACCGGATCGTGGAACATGCTCGTTTACGGCACCGCCCTGTATCTTGCGACCCGAATCAGCGGCTGCGAGAAGTATGCACGATCCAGAATGGCTTTCGGATTGTACTTTCTCGGGCTGTTCAACCTGATGTTCGGCTGGGCTCACCACACCTACCTGGTCCCATCGGATCCCTGGATTCGCAGCTTCGCCTATTTCGTCAGCATGACCGAGCTGTTTATCTTCGGAAAAATTATCTGGGACTGGCGTTCGTCGCTGGAAGACTGGCAAAAACATCGTCATTGCAACGCCTATCGTTTCCTGTTTGCCGCTGATATCTGGGTGTTCGTCAACCTTGGACTCGCGCTGATCATTTCTGTGCCCGCATTCAACCTGTTCACACACGGAACGCATATTACCGTTGCACACGCGATGGGCAGCACGATCGGCATCAATATGATGATTCTGCTGGCCTCGGTGTTCTATGTTATCCGGGAAGAGCTGCCCAACGAGGTTCACGCCCGATGCTCGCGGCAGATCAGAACCGGCTATTTTATTGTCAATACCTCACTCGCCGTATTCTTTGTGTCACTGATTCTGGCCGGTATCGGCAAAGGCAGTTATGAAGGCGGGTCGTTCCAGGAAATGATGCTCGGCATTCGGCCATTCCTCTACGCGTTTACGATAAGCGGCGTTACTCTGATGATCGGCTTCTGGATTATTCTCTGGCATGGTTTCCGGCTGATGGGCAAGGTGCTGTCACCCACCAGCATCGCAGAGCCGATGCCCGCGTAGTAGACTGGCACTTGCCATGGCGAAGAAACTAAAAAACGAGAAAGCCCTGCTCAAACTCGCACTCGACATGGTGCTTGAAGATGCGGTACGACGCGGTGTCGTGGAATTTGAGGCTACCGATTCTCACGATCTCAAAATCCAGTATGCCTACCGCTTGTTAGTTCACGATAAATCCATCGCGCCGCTGCCCAATGGACAGGATTCCCTGCCCAATATCCGGCATCGACTGGCAATGTGGGTTACCCACCAGCTACCCGCCGATCATGAGCTTCTGAATTAGGACAGAACCGGCTACTGAACAATCAACGCCTGCTCGATCGCATCCACGGCCCTGCGCTGGAATTCTGCGAACTCACGGTAGTCCTCTGGCTGGAAGCGTGCGTCGCGCGCGACGTAGTCAAAGCGCACACTCCATCGGCCATCGGACTCACTGACTTCACGTCGCCAGTTGCCAAAGCGTGATTCACCGGCCGTCGGCTTGTTTGCCAGTGTATCCAGCTTGCGGCCCGACGGTATATTGACCGAAGTCTTTGCGCTCACGCGCAACGGATAGAAGAACTCGAATGGAAAGCGGCGGTCCGCAACCCGATCGTATTCAAGATAGTAGGCCTCAAGGAATCCCGGCAGCTCGAAACTGCCGTCGGTTTCAACGGGCAAGGTGTACTGGAATTCGACGATCAGGTCGTAGTCGGCATCGAATACATTTTCAACAACGTAGTCGGTCAATTCGGCATCGGAGTATCGGCTTGCCACCCAGCGCTGAAGCGAGGGCTGCAGTTCGGACGCTTCGATCGATCGAAGCTGGCCGCGCAACTCGGCGGCCTGATAGCCGCTGAGCTGAGCCGTTTCCGTGACCTTGATAAGACCGGCTTCGCCAGCCTCAACAATGCGTTCTATGGCAATACCGGTCAATGACGATTCGTAATCGGGAATTCTCGCGAGTTCCGATCTTGCCCCCAGCAACAAGGCATGGTTTCCAGCCATCGAGCGTGGCGGCAACGCACCCAGACGCATGTCCTTGTCTGTTGCGTCGATGAACACGCGGCCGTTGTCATCTGTGACCGCAACTATCATGTGATTGAACTGATCAGTATTCGGCAGCGTCGGCACTACGGACTGCTGCAGATTTACGAGGGCCAGCGATGCGTCAATTCCAACGGCCTGCAGCATCGAATACAACAGCAATGCATGATCCTTGCAGTCGCCGTAGCGATCCCGGATCGTTTCGCGCGCTGTTTTGGGAATGTAGGCGCGGCGCCCAAACTCGATGGCCTCGTAACGAATCTCATCCTGTACGTAGGCGCTCAATATTTGCACCTGCCGTGACATGCTGCTCACACCTTCGACAAGCCGCGTTGCCCTGTCGGCTACAGATTCGACGTCTATCTTGTCGTGAATTTTCTCCAGGTACTCGTTGCCAACGGAATCCCAGTCGCTGCCGACTGTACCCAGGGTGACCCAGGGCAGAATCTGGTCGACGTAGGGCTGTAAGGGTTCCCAGCGAAACGCGACGGGCGACTCGAGCTCCCAGACCAGGGCATCGCCTCGCACCTGGGGTGCCGGCACGGCATTGGCCTGAAACGCAAGTTGTTCGTGATTGCCACCGACAAATATTGCGCTGTAGGCAATCGGCCGGTCGGCCGCCATGTACACAGTTTCCAGCGGAAACGAATCTTCGTCCACCGCTGTCAACTTGCTCACTATGACCTCGATGACGGCACCGGGCTTCAGGCTCGGGACGGGCAAGTGAACCGTTTTCTCCGTGCTGGCTTCGTATCCGGTTTCGCTGTTGGTGATGTAGTAGTTGCCCAGTTCGCCTTCGCCCAGTATTTCGCCGCCCGCACTGATAACGCGCAACGAGTTGACATACAGCCGTTCAAAACTCGGGTCGAAATCGAACTCGAGCGTACTGAATTGAGCGACACCATTATCGTTGATCACCCGAATCTTTCGAAAGTGGGTTTCTGTCCGCGTATCGCCGCCGGGAAAGTCGTAGCCGGTGATTCGACTGAGAAAGACCGCGCCGTAGCCGGACTGGTCGGGGTTTGTGTCGTTGGCGTCGAATAATCTTTGCATGTCCTTCGGCAGTTTCACGGCGGTGACCGGAGTGCTGATCATCGACACATCACCCTGACCCATCATCAGGTCGATAGCCTCGATGTAATCTCTTACAGTCGAATTGCCCGGCGCAAAGCTCTGTGCCATCTCAAAGGAAGCACGGGCTGCGGAGTAAGAGCGAAGCTGGTACTCGGCGTCTCCCTTGTAATAATAACTTTGCAGGGATTTGTATCCCCGCGCGATCAGTGAGTCTGCGAGCTTCAGAACTTCGACAGCCTTACCCATGGCATTCAGAATCGTGATTTTCTGGTAGACGAGATCGGCATCAAACGGACGATCAACGGACATTTCATCCAGCAGCGCCAGCGCTTCCTCGTGCTTTTCACGCCGACTCAGCAGTTCGACCTGCAGCAACCGGGTCTTGTCGGTGACACCGCCTGCGGTGTAGCTGTCGTACGCTTCGTCAAGCCGCTGCCACTCTCCGGCATCCGCCAGCATGCTGAGATAAGCAGAGAAATCATCGTCCTCACGATAGCCACGGGCAAACAGTGGCGCGTAAATTTCCATAGCCCGCACGGGATCGTTGGTTTGGTAGGCAAGCCAGGCATCCCAGCTTTGCACCTCCTGGTTGTCCACAAGCGGGGCGCGGCGTGGCAGTAGATAATCGCGCGCCTCATTATAGGCACTGACTTCCACGAGCGAGCGCACCGCATTCAGGAGAAATGCCTCATCGTCGGGTACCAGCTCGCTTGCTTGTGCGAAAAACCGGTGCGCGTCACGAAAACTGCGTGCGTTGTAATAGTGCAGCCCGAGGGTATTGAGCAGGTAGGCATTCACCGCTCGCTCGTCATCGCTCTCGTAGTTGCCCTCAATCGCAGTCGGAGATGACTCAATGCTGAAATCTGCCCACAACCTGTTCAGCGCCGCGTCGGTTGCCGCTTGCCTCGCCGGACCCCAGGCGGCCAGCGCATAGGCGCACTGATCGTTGGCAACAATCCATGTGTGATAGAGGTAGTCCTGACCGTCGGCCTCCTCAACACCGACGAGAAGCTTGCCGGATGCATCGCCCTTGTTGATCTCGAGCTCCCGGGTGATGAATGGCGACGGGTAGTCTTCGCCGAACTGCTGCATCATGACCCGGAAAATCGCGCTGTCGTTGGGCCGGTCACCGAGCCAGCATACCGGCATGACGACAGCGCCGTAACCGCGGGCCGACAGCGCGCCGATATCCGCTCCGTCATTCGTTTCCTTGAGGTCCGACCAATTGAACCAACCATTGCCACGCGCCCGGAATCGATACGCAAACGTGTCGGAACGGTAGTCCTTGACTGACCGGGAAGTTGCCGCCACATCAAGATTTGACGCGCGATCGATAATCGAAAACCCGTTGACGATGGAATCGGCTTCACGTTTGATCGCGTCCTCTGGCTCCGATGCGGCAAAGGTGAGGAGCTGGTAGAAACGTTCGCCATCGACTGTCGCTGACACAACGTAGGTCATCGGTACCGATCCGACCCTGGCATAGATGGTTTTCTGAAAAAACGTCAGTCCGTTCGCCGTGACAGTACCGAGGTCTTTGTGTCCGACGTATTCGGTGCCCTCCTCTGACGCCAGTCGCTCCTGCATGGCGATATGCACGAGTTCGGCGTAACCCTCGGGATCCAGGTCAGATCCGACCTGCTCGACAACAACGAGTGAAAATGCGTTGGGCCTGAACCGAATTGCGGCGAAACTCGCTTCAGGTATCTGCCCGGAAAAATCAACGAACGTGTAGGCCTTGCTGCTGAGGTCGAGCCGATAATTGAACGTCTTGTTCTCAAAGACAGCGACACGCTCACCGATCATATCGGTGTAGGAGGGCTCATCGGCAGCCGGCAACGATGCCGAGAACAGGGCGCCAAGACATAATACCGGCCCTAAAGTTTTTGATCGTCTCATTCGATCCGATTCTACCGGGCAATCAGAGCATTTGCGTGCGGCAATGCGCACATTTGTTCGCAGCCTGAACATCCCCATAGACACAAGTTATGGGGAAGCAAACAATCTGTATTTGAGGAACTGCCATCGCACTCCGTAGTATCGGGTGCCTGGCTTTCCGGGAGTTCTGATGCGTGTCGTCGTTGTGGGTGCAGGTGTTATAGGGGTTGCGACGGCGTATTACCTGTCGCGCGTCGGCTGTGAGGTCACGGTGGTCGATCGCGCTGGGACGGTTGCTGACGCTGCCAGCCGGGCAAACGCGGGCCAGCTCTCCTACAGCTTTACCGATGCGCTTGCAAAACCCGGGTTCATCGCGCAGATACCCTCGCTACTGGCCGGTCGAAATCCGGGATCCCGCGTACGCCTCGCGCCGGACCTTCTGCCCTGGGGCTTACGTTTCCTGGCGCAGTGCACCAGCGGCCGGGCGCAACGGAACACGCTGGCCGTACTGCATACGGCGATGCGGTCCGCCAGCCTGTTGAACGACTTGCGTCAAAGCCTGCCCTTCAATTTCTCGCATCGCAGCGCCGGAAAACTGGTGCTGCTGTCATCTGATGACGAGCTGCGTTCGGCTGAGGCGAGTTCGAAGCTGAAGAATTCGCACGGCTGTGCGACAGAAATCCTGACCGCGAAAGATGCGATCGGGCTCGAAGAGTCCCTCGACGCCCTGTCGGCCACGTTCACTGGCGCCGTGTACTCCAGAAACGACGAAGTGGCCGACGCACGTCCGTTCACGCTGGGAATGCAGAACTGGCTTGAGAAAAGCGGCGCAGCGACGTTTCTCCTCGGCGCCACTGTCGACAGAATACCAATAAAGCAAAATCGAGTGCGATCGGTTCTTGTCGCCGGTGAGGAAATCGAAGCAGACGCGATTGTCGTCTGCGCCGGGGCCTGGAGCGGCAAGCTTTTGCGCCCGCTCGGTGTTGACCCCCACATCTACCCGGTGCGCGGATACAGCGTTACCTTGCCGCAGGGAGAACGATCCCCGCTGATCAGTGTTACTGCGTTAAAACAGCGCATCGTGTTCAGCCACATCAATGGCAGTATGCGTATCGCGGGATTCGCTGACTTCGCGGGCTTCTCAACCGACGACGATCATCAACGTGTCAAGACACTGGTTGATGTCGCCCAATCCTTTGCCCCGCTCGCGGCGAATTACGCTGCATTGGAGCAGCAGCAGTGGGGCGGGTTTCGGCCCATGACGCCCGACGGGCGGCCGCGCATCGGCAAAACCAGGGTCGATGGACTGTATCTCAATACCGGTCACGGCATGCTCGGCTGGACGCTGGCCTGTGCTTCGGGTTATGACGTAGCACGGGCTGTTACCAAGACTCTCCACTGATCCCGGGATACCGCATGATTCAACGATTGCTCATTCTTGCCTGGCTGTCATTGCTGCTTGCAGCCTGCGCCATCGGACCGTCCGTTCCCGCCAGGCAGGCATGTGAAGCGGCATCATTCACGCTCATCGACAATTTTGCCGGCGCTCGACGGGGACGATGTGTTGCAAGCGGTGACAACGAGGTGCGCATTACAATCCTTCCGGAAAGTGACGGCTACATTAACGACAGTGCGTGGTTCGCTTACAGGATTGTTCCGAAAAGCAGCGCAACGGCCACCATCACGATGAACTATCGAGGTGGCCATCATCGCTACAGACCCAAGTTGAGTTATGACGGAATCGGGTGGTCGACACTACCCGACGAGCAGGTGCGGGTCTCGATCGACAAACGGCAAGCGATCATTACCGTGCCGGTTGACGACCGGGAATTCTGGATTGCCGGCGGAGAACTCCTGACTCCGCCACTCTACGACGCCTGGGTGACAAAAATGACGTCAACCGGGCAAACCCGGTCTTCGGTCCTCGGGGCGTCGCTCGACGACAATACCATTACCCTGCTCCGTAGCGACAACGAAGCGAAAGACGTGCTTTTTCTTGTCGGCCGACAACATCCGCCCGAGGTCAGTGGTGCGGTCGCATTTTTTGCTTTTTACGAGGCACTGATGGCCGACACCGTTCTGGCCGGCGAGTTTCGCCAGCGCTTTCATATCGTCGCCATCCCAATGCTGAATCCTGACGGCGTCAACGAAGGTAACTGGCGTCACAATCTCGGCTCAACCGACCTGAACCGTGACTGGGGGCCTTTCCGACAACCCGAAACCCAACTGGTTGAGGCGTTGCTCGATCGACTCGACAATGAAGGCAGGCAGGTTCGCGTATTTCTCGATTTTCACTCGACACGCAAGAACGTGTTCTACACGCAGAACGATGCGAACCCCACCGACCCGCCACACTTCACGCGCACCTGGCTGGAAAACGCCAAACCGCGCATCGAAAATTACGAGTTTAACTATGAGGAGAATCCGGTCGACAACATCGGCGTCGCCAAGAATTACATGTACAAACGCTACCGCATTCCGAGTTCCACGTATGAGGTCGGCGACGAAACCAATCGTGCCGCCATCATCGCCGCGGCGAGTGTTTTCGCGGAAGAGCTCATGGAGCTGATGCTTGCTGAAATCTAGCTTTGTCCCGACTCTGATTGCTACGGTACTGGTCGCCGCCTGCTCGCCAGCGGTGCCCGACTACGATGTATTGATCGTAAACGGTACCGTCTATGACGGTTCGCTGTCTGCTGCACATGTGACAAATATTGGTATTGTTGACGATCGCATCGTTTCGATGGCGGCATCGGCTACGGCCAGCGCCAAGACACGGATCGACGCAAGCGGCAAGATGGTTACGCCGGGTTTTATCGATCCGCACACGCACGCGAAGCAATTCCTGCTCAATCCAACCAGTAATTCAAATCCCAATTATTTATTCCAGGGTGTCACGACGATATTCATTGGAAATGATGGTGGAGGCGTCCCGGACCGGGACGCGGTGATCCAAAAGCTGGAAAGCCAGGGCACGGGACCCAATGTTGCCTTCTTTGCAGGTCATGGCGCGATTCGGTCAATTGTAATGGGTATGGCCAATCGCGAGGCAAACAGCGAAGAAGTCGCGACAATGCGGGATTTGCTGGTCGACGACATGGAGGCAGGAGCGTTTGGCCTCTCCAGCGGCCTCTACTATGCTCCCGGAAGTTTTGCGACGACCGACGAAGTGATCGCTCTGGCCAGGGTCGCCGCAACCTACGGCGGCGTCTACGATACTCATTTGCGATCGGAAGGAAGCTATGGCGATGGCCTGCTCGCCGCTGTCAGCGAAGCGATAGAAATCGCGCGCGCTGCAAACATTCCGTTGCACATTTCGCACATCAAGGCGCTGGGGCAGGACGTGTGGGGGCAGAGTGTCGATATCATTCGCCTGGTCGAACAAGGCCTCGAGTCCGGTGTCGACATCAGCGCCAACCAGTACCCGTGGAGAGCGTCGGGAACACGTTTCAGCAATGCCTTGATTCCACGTTGGGTGGTGGCCGACTCGGATGACAGGATGCGGGATCGATTGAGCGATCCCGGGCTTTCCGAACGTATTCGAATTGAAATGCAGGCGAACCTGCAGCGCCGCGGGGGACCGGATGCGATGCTGGTAACCGGTGCCGACAGCGAATTCGTTGGCATGACCCTCAGGGAGATTTCCGGCGTATTGGAGAAACCGCCGCTGGAAGCAGCCATTGATGTCGTATTGCAGGGTGACCCGTCGATTGCGTCGTTCGTCATGAATCCTGACGATATCCGGCGTCTCGCCGTGCAACCCTGGGTCATGACCGGCTCGGACGGCGGTGCCGGGCATCCAAGACTTTACGGTACCTATCCGAAAGCGTTTCAGGACTTCGTTGTCGATGAAACATTGATGTCGCGCGAACAATTTGTTCATCGCAGCAGCGGCCTGGTTGCCGAGACCTTCGGCCTGTGTGACCGTGGTTACTTGCGCGTAGGCTATATTGCTGACGTTGCAGTCATCGATCCCGGATCTTTTATTGCCAGGGCCAGCTACGAGCAGCCAACTGAGCTCGCGACCGGAGTCGATCAATTACTTGTCAATGGTCTGCTGGCTATTGATGGTGCTTCGACACTGGCATTGCCCGGCCGCGTACTCAGGAAGACTCCGTGCAAATGATCAATGGAAAATATTCGTGGCTCTGGCTCGTCGTCCTGTGCGCTGCGGTGCTTTGGCTGGCAAGCACGCTCGACCCGGCCATCGTGAAGAGTCAGGGTCATTACGGATTTCTCGCGCTCGTTCCTGCGCTCGCAACGCTTGGGATCTGCTTTGCGACACGCAATGTCATTTTTGCACTGTTTATGGGCGTCGTGCTTGGCGGACTGGTCACGGGCCAGTTTAATGTCATACAGGAATTCCTGATTCCGAGCCTCGGCACCCGGCGCTTTGCAGAAATACTGCTGGTGTATTTGTGGGCCCTGGGCGGCTTGCTGGGTATCTGGAACCGGAATGGCGGTGCCTACGCTTTCGCTCAGTATATTTCTGACAAGCACGTCAATTCGCGGCGTTCGGCGCTGTTCTTTACCTGGTTGATGGGAATTATTTTTCATCAGGGTGGAACGATCAGCACCGTGTTAACCGGAACCACAGTCCGTCCTGTGGCAGACCGCGAGAAAGTCGCTCACGAAGAACTCGCCTATGTCGTCGATTCCACCGCATCACCAGTCGCTACGATTATTCCATTCAATGTCTGGCCGGTGTACGTCGCCGGCCTGATCACGTTACCGTCGATGAGCCATTACATCGCCGATCGCGATGCAGCCGTCACGTTATTCCTGAAGGCCATTCCTTTCAATTTCTACGGTTGGCTCGCCGTCACATTTACACTGCTGTTTGCTCTCGACAAGTTGCCATGGGTGGGTCGACGAATGCGTGCGGCGCGCCAACGTGCCGAAGAAACCGGCGAACTGGACGGTCCGGATGCGGAGCCAATGCTCTCAAAGGAACTGGTCGAACAAAACGTGCCGAAAGGCTACACGCCTTCGATGATCGATTTCTTTGTGCCAATCAGTATTCTTCTGGGGGTTTCTATCATTCCCTACCTGGTCGCCGGCCGGTTGATGGTCTTCGAGGCCTTCGGCCTCGCACTCATCGGCAGCATGTTGTCGTCGATTATTCGCGGCATGAGCGTTAGCGACGTATTCGACGGACTGATCGACGGCATCAAGGGCGTTACCGTTGGCGCCATCATCCTGGCGCTTGCCGTTACGCTTGCGAAAGTGTCCGAGACCGTTGGCGCGTCCGCCTTTGTTATCGAGAACAGTACGGCATTTTTCAACGCAGCACCGTACATCCTTCCGGGTGTACTGATGCTGGTCTGCATGCTGGTGTCATTTTCGGTCGGATCATCGTGGGGAACCTATGCCGTCGTGTTCCCGATCGCGCTTCCGCTGGCAATCGCGATTTCCCCGGACCCGATGTTTGTCACATTGAGTTTTGGCGCCATCATGGGCGGCGCCGTCTTCGGCGATCAGTGCTCACCGATCTCGGACACAACGATCCTGTCATCGCTGGCATGCGGAGCCGACCTGATGGACCATGTCTTCACCCAATTGCCGCTTGCGCTGACCGCGGCGGGTATTGCGATTGTCTTGTATACCGTCGGAGCGCTGTTCCTGTCGGTCTGATGTTATATAATCGCCCGCCACTGTCGGGCAAAATGCCCGGCGACGCCTTTTTCACCCTTTCCGGAGCAATACCTTGAGTCGGGACCAGAAGTTTTTCGATATGTACTCCCTTGTCATCGGCGTGCTGGCGGCAATTGCGCTGGCGATTCTCGTCCTGACGATGAAAATGCAGGACCTGACGCAGGATGTTTATGTTCGCGATGCTGCAGAATACCAGCAGGCTGTCCTGAGTCGCATACAGCCGGTGGGCCAGGTGTACCTGCCGGGCGAACAGCACAGCGCCGCGGCGCCAACCGTCACCACACCAGCACAACCGGAGCCGGTTGCCACGGTCATGACCGGGCCACAGGTCTATAACAGCGCCTGCAGTGCCTGCCATGGAGCGGGTATCGGCGGCGCTCCGGTTCTCGGCGACGCCGCGCAGTGGGTTGAACGTATTTCGCAGGGAGACGAAACGCTTAAGCGACACGCGATCGAGGGTTTTACCGGTTCGGCCGGCTACATGCCGCCGAAAGGCGGACGCCTGGACCTGTCCGATGCAGAAATCGAATCGGCCGTGGATTTCATGGTTGGCGAGGTCAACTAGGCCGCGTCAGTTCTGCCGATCCAGGCAACGCAATGACAAAGCCTCCGCAACATGCGGGGGCTTTATTGTTTGTGCGCCGGACAAGTCGGCTATCGTACGCGCCACGCGCAATACCCGTTGATGTGCGCGCGCGGACAAATTGAAACGATCGGCCGCGTTTTCCAGCAACGCCCAACAACCGTCATCGGCATCGCAGGCGCTATCCAGTTCGTTGCCGTCAAGGCGCGCATTGCAGCTTGCACTGCGTTGATGTTGCAGGTGCCATGCCGATTCGACTCGCCGTCGAACGTCTGCGCTCGATTCGGCCGCGGCCGGAGATTCCCTCAAAGTCGCGGTTGATGGCCGCAGCACTTCGACGTGCAGATCAATACGGTCCAGCAACGGTCCCGAGATTTTTCGACGATATGCCGCAATCCTGTCGGCACTGCAGCGGCAGTCGGCGAATCGATCGCCGAGGTAGCCGCAGGGACAGGGGTTCATTGCGGCGATCAACTGGAAACGTGCCGGATACTCGGCCTGGCCTGCAGCACGCGAAATCGTAATGCAGCCTGTTTCAAGCGGCTCACGCAGCACTTCCAGCGCCCGCCGATTGAACTCAGGCAGCTCGTCAAGGAACAACACACCATTGTGTGCCCGCGAAATCTCGCCCGGGCTCGGGCCGCTTCCACCGCCCACCAGTGCCGCCGCCGATGCCGTGTGATGCGGACTGCGAAACGGTCGCTGTCGCCAGCCGTTAACGGCAACCGGCATGCCCAGGACCGAATCGATCGCGGCGGTCTGCAGGGCCTCGCGATCGCTCATTGTCGGCAGAATGCCCGGCAACCGACGCGCAAGCATGCTCTTGCCAGTACCCGGTGGTCCGATCAGCAGCAGATTGTGTCCGCCAGCAGCGGCAATCTCGAGTGCCCTTTTTGCGTGCTGCTGGCCGCGGACATCACTGAGGTCGTTTGACGTCGGATCGGCGACGGGCAACGTCGTTTTTTCTGTCGCTTCGATGACTTCACGACCGGCAAGGTGTGCGACGATCTCCGTCAATGACGATGCAGCAATGACATTGCTGCACGCCAGAGCCGCTTCGGCTTCATTGTCCTTTGGCACGATCACGTGTCGCCCGGCCGCGTGTGCACTCAGTGCAGCAGGCAAGATTGCCGGTACCGCGCGCAGGTCCCCGTTGAGTGACAACTCGCCATACGCCTCAAACGTATTGAGTGCAGTTTTCGGGAACTGCTTCTTTGCCGCGAGAATGCCCAGCGCAATAGCGAGATCATAGCGTCCGCCGGATTTCTTCATTGCGGCAGGGCCAAGGCTGACCGTGATACGCTGCTGCGGAAATTCGAACCCGGAACTCAGCAGGGCGCCGCGAACCCGGTCCTTGCTCTCGCGGACCGCGGTCTCGGCCATGCCGACAATGGTGAATGCCGGCAATCCGCCCGAGAGGAAGACTTCGATCGTCACCGGCGGTGCATCCGTACCGTACTGTGCTCGACAATGCAGAATTGCGAGGCTCATTCGCCGGGCCCTCCATGGCCGCCATGCGGGTTTTTCTCTAGGCTTTCTTCTCCAGTGCCTCGAGCTTGGCTTCCAGCGCCTCGAGTTTTTCGCGCGTGCGCGCGAGTACCGCCTCCTGCACCTCGAACTCTTCGCGCGTGACCAGGTCCAGCTTGTTGAGCCCGCTTCTCAGCACATCGCGAAAATTCGACTCCATATCGTCACGCATCGACCGCAGTCCCTCCGGCACGGATTCCGCCAGTTTTTTCGCCAGGTTTTCGATGGATTCTTTCGTCATAGCCGATTGATACCTGAGCCGATTCGAAAACACCAGCTGCGTATCACTTCAACACCCGCAATTATCGGTCTTGCTCACCGATCTGGTGCGATGGCCGCGGCCGCCGCACCGCATTGGCGCAAGCTCGCGACTGCGAAACTGGCAAATCATTGTTTATAAAAGGCTATCCAATGCTGGCACGCATCCTGCTCTGTAGGTGATAACACGGCCAATGCGGCCACCAACCTAAAAATGGAGCAAGAACCAATGAGAGCCAGACTGACCGCAGCATTTACCGCAGTCCTGTTGTCCGCCAGCGTTGCACATGCGGAACTTTCCGCCAACTTAGGCTTCGCCAGCGACTATTACTATCGCGGCATCCTTCAGGCCCCGTCCTCCGGCAGCGGAGGTCTCAACTATGAACAGGGTGGTTTTTACGCCGGAGCGTGGGCCGCTGACGTCAAGGACGGACTCGAGGTCGATGGGTACTTCGGCTACAGCGGAGAAGTCGGCGG
>DDIP01000322.1:13881-14241 GCA_002338605.1 Proteobacteria bacterium UBA1847
CTACACCGGCCACTTCGACGATACCTACCAGGAAATCAACCTTGGCGGTTCATTCGGACTGCTCGCACTCGACGTGGCCGTCGGCGAGTACGAAAACTTCACCGGGCCTACCCAGGATTACACCTATTACGCCCTGACCCTTGAGAGGGATGGCTTTTCGGCTAAGTACGCGGGCTTTTCACAGGACTTTTCGGGTGAGTACCTTGAACTCGCTTATGGCGCCACGGTTGCTGACATCGATCTCAGTGTAACGCTGCTCTTCAACGACAAAGACTTGAGCGGCGACGGTGAATCCGACCAGGCGCTGGTTTTTACGGTCGGCAAGTCTTTCGACCTCAACTAATTATCAGAAATCAGGGG
>DDIP01000388.1:0-8749 GCA_002338605.1 Proteobacteria bacterium UBA1847
CCAAGGTAGTTGTTGGGTCCCATCATGATGGCCTTGCCGCCGTGAATATCCATGGCGTCGTTGGCCACCTTGCGACCGAGTTCGGTGCAATGGTATTTGAGAATCGCAGACGGGACGGCCGGCTTTTCGCCCTGATCGATGGCGCCTGCGGTGACGGCAACCGCGGCGTTCATGATGTAGGTGTGGCCGGCAATGCGTGTGAGCGCCTCACCTACGCCCTCGAAGTTCGCAATTGACGTGTTGAACTGTTTGCGCAGGACAGCGTAGGCGCCACTGGCATAACTCGCCGACTGCCCGCCTCCCGAGGCTGTCGATGGCAAGGTGATCGCCCGCCCGACAGACAGGAGTTCGACCAGCATTTTCCAGCCCTTGCCCGCCATTTCCGGACCGCCAATGATGTAGTCGAGCGGCACGAAGACATCCTTGCCCGACGTTGGTCCGTTTTGAAACGCAATACTCAAGGGAAAGTGGCGTCGCCCCACGACCACGCCGTCTGTTTTTGTCGGAATCAATGCAGCAGTAATGCCGTACTCATCGACGTCGCCGATCAGGTGATCGGGATCATGAAGTTTAAACGCGAGCCCCAGCACTGTCGCGACCGGGGCGAGCGTAATGTAACGCTTGTCCCAGTTCAGCCGGATGCCGGTAATGGTCTTGCCCTGCCATTTGCCTTTGCAAACAACGCCGCTGTCGATCAACGCCGCCGCGTCCGATCCAGCCTGCGGTGAAGTCAAGGCGAAACACGGGATCTCCGTCCCGGCGGCGAGGCCGGGCAGATAGTGATTCTTTTGTTCTTCGGTGCCGTAGTGCAGCAGGAGTTCGGCAGGTCCGAGTGAGTTGGGCACACCGATGGTTGACGATGCTGTCGGGCTGCGGCCGGCGAGCTTCGTAATAACGGCGGCATTCGCATAGGCGGAGAATTCAAGTCCGCCGTATTGCTTGGGAATAATCATCGCAAAGAATCGCTGCTCGATGATGTAGTCCCAGACCTTTTTCGGCATGTCTGCGCGTTCGTGATGGATGTCCCAGTCATCGAGCATTTCGCACAATGTTTCGCAGGGGCCGTCCAGAAAAGCCTGCTCTTCTTCCGACAGCTTGGGCGCGGGAAACGACATCAGGCGATCCCACTCCGGCATGCCGGAAAATAACTCGCCGTCCCACCAAACGCTGCCGGCCTCAAGTGCTTCACGTTCAGTGTCTGACATCGACGGCAGCATCTTGCGATAAACAGCCAGCAGGGGTCGGGTGATTTTCTCGCGCCGGAATTCGACGAGGTTGGGGAGCACCATCAGGGCAAATGCCGCGATAAGCAACAGATACCAGGTCCAGTGGCCATTACCGAAAATCAGGTAGGCAAGCAGCGCGCCGCCGGCCGCTATCGTTGACGTTCTAAGGTCAATTCGCTGGTACGCAAGAAAAATTCCGCCGCCAAAAAACAGCAAGAACCACAAAAATCCCACAATAAATTCAGACAAGTGACAATCCTCGTTAAATCAGTCTGATTCGCGATGTGCTCTGGGTAGTACTTACCTTAAAGCAGTTCCTCAATCGCGGCACGCTCTTCACGGAGTTCGGTTTCGGTCGCATCCATACGCACCCTGCTGAAGTCGTTGATCTCCAGTCCCTGGACAATCTTGTACTGGCCGTTGCTGCAGCGCACCGGATACGAATAGACAATGCCTGGCTCAATACCGTAACTGCCGTCCGACGGAATGGCCATGCTGACCCAGTCGTCACCGGGTGTGCCGAGCACCCAGTCATGCACGTGATCGATTGCAGCCGAGGCTGCCGATGCGGCTGAAGATGCACCACGCGCCTGAATGATTGCAGCGCCGCGTTGCTGAACCGTCGGAATGAACTCACTGGCGAGCCAATCCTGGTCGACCAGTTCTGCCGCCTGCTTTCCCGCGACTGTCGCGTGATTGATGTCCGGGTACTGCGTCGCTGAGTGATTGCCCCAGATTGTCATGCGACGAATATCATTGACGTGGCTGCCGGTCTTGCTCGCCAGCTGCGCCATCGCGCGGTTGTGATCGAGGCGGGTCATCGCCGTGAAGTTGCCGGGATCGATATCGGGTGCATTGCTGCTGGCAATCAATGCATTCGTGTTGGCAGGATTGCCAACGACCAGCACCTTGATATCGCGGCTGGCGTGGTCGTTCATGGCTTTGCCCTGCACGGAAAAGATTGCGGCGTTGGCTTGCAACAGGTCTTTTCGCTCCATGCCGGGTCCCCGGGGGCGCGCGCCGACCAGCAGGGCAAAGTCGCTGTCCCTGAATGCCTTGTTCGCATCGTCGGTGGCCACAATGCCGGCAAGCGTGCTGAACGCGCAGTCGTCAAGTTCCATAACGACGCCCTGCAGCGCCGGTAAGGCCGGCGGAATTTCAAGTAGTTGCAATATGACGGGTTGGTCGGGGCCGAGCATCTGGCCGGAGGCGATTCGAAAGGCGAGCTGGTAGCCGATTTGGCCAGCTGCACCGGTGATGGTGACTCGAACGGGTGCTTTCATTGGTTTTGTTCCCTGCAGAGTTTTCTGCGCTGCGTCCCGACACAGAAGCAGAAGCCTGCGCCAGGAATATTCATTTATCGGGGTCGGCGATTCTAGCACCGGGCGGCGCCGCTGGCACTGACGGAGACAGCGTATTGGGACGAATTCGGCGTTATTCGACCGGGAATTGAAGAATATATTCCGCGTATTCGGTTTCAGCTGCCGCAATTGCACCGGATCGTTTCAGTTCTTCGATGCATGCCAACCAGCTTTCCGCGGTTTCTCGCTTGCCGACGTCGCAGCTCAACGAGTCGCCAGATTCCTTGGCTATTGAGACTTGAGATGTGGCCTGGCCTACCATTGCGCCTTTCGCAGCATCAGCGTCATTCAAGTCGCTACTCGGCACGCGCGCGGCCCGGTTTGGTCGCGCCTGTCCGGTGGCGTCCCCGGTTTTCAGTACTGATTCCACTTCGGTGGCACTCGCCGTTTCGGGTACCTCTGCCGGCACCTCGGCGATTGCCTGGTTTTGCTGTGTTTCCAGCGTGACAGCTGACTGCGGTTCGGCGATGAGGCTGTCATTCCGATTGGAACCGTCGCGGAGTCGAGCCTGGTCTTGCGCCCGGTCGACGATGGCGCTGTCTTTCTGCCTGAATTCCTCGCGAACGGAATCCACGGCGGCCGAGGCGGGCATTGACGGTGGTGCGATGGGCTCGGGCAGGCGTGTGACCTCGAGTACGATGGCAAAACTCAAGGCTATTGTCGCTGCGAGTGCCAATGGTCGGGTCCACGTCTTGAACAGATCCTGGAGCCCTTCGATCCGCCCAGGCCTGTCTGCAGCCATATCAAGTATCTTGCGGTTGAGGCGCCCCGGGGTCTGCTCGGTACTGTGCTCGCGGTAAGTTCTGGATACGAGTTCTTCTGTTGCCCGCGTGTCTCGCTCGTCGTTCATTGTGGCTCCTCGATGGCAGCGCGCAGCTTGTTGACTGCATAACGCAGCCTGCTCTTGGCGGTTTCGCGATTGCTCCCGGTCACCAGGGCGATGTCGTCGAGGCTGAGCCCGGCTTCCTCGTGCAGCAGGAATGCATCGCGCTGTTCGTCGGGCAACGTTGACAGGGCGGCCATCAGCCTTTCTTTAGCCAGGCTTCTTTCAGTCGTTGTTTCCGGCGATTCCATGTTACCGGCGTGCATCTCCGGCTCAAGTTCGCTGGTATTTGCGTGGCGCTTGTTGCGTCGAACGTGGTCGATAAAGCAATTGTGTGCAACCCGATAGATAAAGGTTGTGAATTTTGCTGTCGGTCGGTAGCTGGCCCTTGAGCGGATAATCTTGCCCCATACATCCTGGAAAATATCTTCTGCAGTGTCCCGATGCTTGCAGAGCCTTAGCAGATAGCGATACACCGCGTCGTTGTGGCGACGGTACAGGACCTCGAACGCGGCTGTGTCACCGTCCTTGTAACGAATCATTAATGCGCTGTCTTCCGGTTTGTGGCCCATTGCTTGAGCATAGGTGAGGTCCGCGGTCGTGCAAAGACCTCCCGCACCGGACACCAGTTGCGTCAATACGGCTTGCCTTCCTGCACTCATCAGAACGTCTCGATTCACAGTGTTGCAAACGAAGGCGCTGGTGCCGTGGGGTTAGACCGGATCCAAGAAAAGGCTTGCAAACCCGTTTCTTAGTGTTATAGTTGACTATAACACCAGATCACTAAGGAGCGGGAAAGTTGCCCGCAGAAGAAATGCCCAAAGCACTTGTCCATTTTAATGACTATGTCAGCCTTGCCGTCATGCTGTTGATGCTCATGGCCCTCGTGGGTGGGCGATCCAGCGCGTCGGATTTCGCGGCGCAGACCGCATCAAAGACGCCGGTCCCTGCCGGGCTGACGGTTCCATTTTCCATTCAGATCGACGGTCATATCGGCGATCGGGCTGTCAAGGTCGGCCTGGCGGTTGTGGGCGATCCGGGTTATTTCCGTGGCGAAGACGAGTAAAGTAGCGACGGAATCTTGCGCCGGCCCGAATCATGGGCCGGCGCCTTTTTGCATGCCATGGTGTATGCCAACGCATGCCCTAAGGAATACGGACGTTTAATGGACCCGAAGTGGAATGAAGATCAGCCTATCTATCGCCAGTTACGTGACCGGGTCGTGGCGATGATTCTGGAGGGCGTACTCACCGATGGTGATGCGTTGCCGTCCGTGAGAAATGTGGCAGCCGAATATCGGCTGAATCCATTGACGGTTCTGAAAGGCTACCAGGAGCTGGTCGACGAAAACCTGGTCGAGAAGAAGCGCGGCCGGGGAATGTTCGTCAACAAAGGTGCCCGAACCCTGTTGCTGAAGGCAGAGCGTCAAAAGTTCATCGAGAAAGAGTGGCCACAGGTTCTTGCAACGATTGAGCGACTGGATCTTGATGTCGGTGAATTGTTACGAAACGCGGAATCGAACAATAAAAACGCATCAAAGGATTCTGGAGGGGAGAATGACTAGTCTGGTCAGTGCCCGGGGCGTATCCAAACGGTTCGGGTCATTCACTGCCGTCAGCGATGTCAGTTTCGACATTGAAAGCGGCAAGATAGTTGGCCTGATCGGCCCGAATGGTGCAGGCAAAACCACTCTGCTCAAAGCATTGCTTGGGCTGACGGACTGCGAGGGTGCGCTGTCCGTCATGGGGCTCGACCCGTTCCGGCAGCGAAAAGAGCTAATGAAAAACATTTGTTTCATCGCCGACGTTGCCGTGTTGCCACGCTGGATAAAGGTGTCCCAATTGCTTGACTACGTCGAAGCCGTGCATCCGAATTTTTCGAGAAAACGTGCCGACGAATTGTTACAGCAGACAAAAATCAAATCGACTTCGAAGGTCAAGGAACTCTCGAAAGGCATGGTCACGCAATTGCACCTGTCAATCATCATGGCAATTGACGCGAAGTTGCTGGTACTCGATGAACCGACCTTGGGTCTCGATATCATCTTCCGAAAGGAGTTCTATGCGAACCTCCTCAACGATTATTTCGATGAAAAACGAACAATCCTGGTAACGACGCACCAGGTTGAAGAAATCGAAAACCTGCTTACCGATGTGATGTTCATTAATGACGGCAAAATATTGCTTGATTCGCCGATGGACAGTCTGGCTGATTCTTACGTCGAGATCTCGGCGTCCGGCGAGGCGGCAGCAAAAGCGAGAGAGTATGGTCCCATCGCGGAAAGCCAGATGTTCGGCAAGTCGGTCATGCTGTTCGAAGGCGTGTCTCGCGAGCACCTGCAAGGGCTGGGTGAGCTTCGCACGCCGGCAGTTGCGGACTTGTTTGTGGCCAAGGTCAAGAGGGCTCGGACATGATGAGACACCAGCTGGCCTTAATTAAGCGGGAAATCTGGGAGCACCGCTCGGTTTACGTCACGCCAACGGCGATTGCGGTCATCGTATCGCTTGGCGTTCTCGCAATGTTGATGTTTGCATCCGGCTTCGCGGAGGAACTCGATGTCGCGATTTTTGGTGCACAGAACCTTGCCGGCGATCCTGAGAGAAAAGCCGCGCTTACCGGATTTTTCCTGGGTACATCCTGGGTTTTCCTGATTGCGCTGGCGATTCTGACGGTTTTTTATTGCCTTGATTCGCTGTACGCGGAGCGCAAGGACAAGAGTATTCTGTTCTGGCGCTCCTTGCCGGTAACAGACGCCGAGACGGTTGTTTCAAAGTTGATCATGGCCATTCTGATCATCCCGGTCGTCACAGTAATCGGCATTGTTGCGACGCACCTCGTAAATCTCATCGTGACCAGTATTTGGGTTTCAATGAAAGGCGGAGATGCGGGAATTCTAATCTGGGGATCGGTGCCCCTGCTCGACAACTGGGCGGCTGCTTTTATCGTTGTCATCGCCAGCAGTATCTGGATGTCACCCTTTGTTGGCTGGTTCCTGTTCGTGTCGGCTTATACAAAACGCTCGCCACTTCTCATGGCGTTCATGCCGATCATACTGATATCGCTGCTCGAAGGGATCATTCTCAAGTCGCATGTGTTCGCAGAGAATGTGCTGGGCCGCGGTGACGGCATACCCATTTTCGACGTCAGGGACATTGATACCTTTTTCGATGAAGAACAATGGCGAGTCGCCGAAAACGCCACCAGCCTGCTTGTCCACCTGGACGTTGTTCAATTCCTTGCGAGCCCGGGTACCTGGGCCGGAATCCTTGTCTGCGGCCTGTTGTCGACCGGCGCGATCTACATTCGCCGCTATCGAGACGACAGCTAAGAGGGGGTCAGCCGCTCTTGATCGGCGGCTTCAGGGCTTGCTCTGAATATTGAATTTTCGAAGCTTACCCCGAAACTGGTGGTAGCTAAGCCCGAGCAGATCCGCCGCGAGGCGCTGGTTGAAGCGCGCCTTGTCGAGCGCGGCGGTCAGCAGATCGACTTCGGTATCCAGCAAGCGTTGCTTGAGATCAGTCGGCAATAAAGGGGGGCGTCGCGCTTTTACGGCGGGCGAAACGGGTTTTTCCGGCTCTTCAAGCGTAAACGGTGTATCGAAAGGATCCAGGGCGAGTGTCGTGATCGGCTTTTCCGGATCCATTGATCGATAGACGGACCGTTCGACAGTATTCTTGAGTTCGCGAACATTTCCGGGCCACTTGTTGCGAATCAGAGCGGATGACGCACGCGGACTGAAACCCGGGAAGTAGCTCCACTTCAACTCACTCGCCATGTTGATCGCGAACGCGTGCGCCAGCGGCATGACATCCTCGACGCGCTCGCGCAATGGCGGGACTGTGATTACGTCGAACGCCAGTCGATCCAGCAGGTCTTCACGGAACTTGCCGTCGGCCGCCAGCCGCCGCAGATCCGCGTTTGTCGATCCCACGATACGAACGTCGACACGCAAAGTCTCACTTCCGCCAACGCGCTGCACCTCGCCGTACTCGATTGTGCGTAAGATCTTTTCCTGCATGCGCAGGGAGATCGTTGCAAGCTCGTCGAGAATCAACGTGCCGCCATCGGCACGCTCGAAATGCCCGATATGGGTTTTCGCGGCACCGGTAAAGGCACCAGCCTCATGACCAAATAATTCGGACTCCAGGATCGATTCGGTCAGCGCCGCACAGTTCACCTTCACGACGTTTTGTTCCCAGCGCTCTGACAGGAAGTGCAGTCGGGAAGCGATCAGTTCCTTGCCCGTGCCGCGCTCTCCAACAACCAGCACCGGCTTCGATAGCGGCGCTGCACGGGATACATGTTCCAGCATTTCGAGGAATGCCGGGGCTTCTCCGATAATTTGCTGGGACTGGGGGATGGCAGGCATTGGCGTATTAAGCCAAAAGTTAGCGAAAAAGACCAATAAATAGCGAAAAATACCATAGCCAGTATTGTCCGCCTGTATTCTCTGAACCGGCTAACCACTGATGAAACAACAAGTTACAGAGTTTTCCAGAACTTGGCACGGATGCTGCAACAGTACAGACAGGATTCATCAAACCAAGAGGAAAAACCATGGGCATATTCACGAGATTCAGCGACATCGTGAACTCCAATATCAATGCGATCCTGGACAAGGCGGAGGACCCCGAAAAGATCGTTCGACTGATGATTCAGGAAATGGAGGACACACTGGTCGAGGTGCGGTCAGCCGCTGCCCGGTCGATTGCGGACAAGAAAGACCTGAACCGGAAAATTGAAGGCCTTGAGCGCGACCTGAATGACTGGGATCAAAAAGCCGAGCTTGCACTGCGCAAGGGCCGTGAGGATCTGGCTAAAGCGGCGTTAGTGGAAAAGTCCCGGGTGGCAGCTGGCGTTGATGTCCTTAAGCAAGACTACCTGGCCGTTGATGAGGGCCTCGCGAAGTTGAATGAGGATATCTCCCGCCTTGAGGCCAAGCTTGGCGATGCGAAGACACGACAAAAGGCGCTTCTGGCTCGACACAAGACAGCAAGCAGTCGATTGGCGGTTCGCAAGAAAATCCACGACTACAAGATTGAAGACGCCATGGTTCGGTTCGAGCAATACACCCGGCGAATCGACGATGTTGAGGGTCGTGTAGAGGCCTATGATATGGGCCTGCCAAAAGACCTGAACCATGAGTTCGCCAGCCTCGAGGCCGAAGAGTCGGTCAAAGAGGAGCTTGCAGCGCTCAAACGTCGAGTTGCGGCGGCCAAGGCTGCTCAGGCAGAAACCGAATAAAGACAGGCCAAGGAGAAAATCTAATGAGTCGAGATACCTGGAATTCAGATTACGGACCCTTACGCGGATTTTATCGCGACCGTGAGAATGGCTGG